>DAISHO010000293.1:0-2850 GCA_036822495.1 Thermodesulfovibrionales bacterium | reverse complement strand
CTGTTCTTTGGCCTCATGCCCTTTTAAGACTTAGCTTGGACAGATGTGGCCTAAGATAAGTCTTAAGCCTAAGGCCTTTTTATCCCAAAATCTTCTATGGTAAGGATGCTCCAGAAGGGATAGCCTGTTGCCTCTATGTTCTGTCTTCCGTTCTGTTCGCACCTGTCAAGGAGGGCTATTGCACCGAGGATTATGAGACCATTTTCTCTGGCAACATTGATTGCCTTTATAGTAGATGCACCAGTTGTGACGACATCGTCTATTATCACAACACTCATGCCTTCTTTTACAGAACCCTCAATCTGGGACATGGTGCCATGACCTTTTGGCTCTTTTCTTATTACAAAGGCCTCCATGGGCTCCTTCATGTCATAGGAGTATCTTGCAACAGCAAAGGCTATTGGATCAGCTCCCATTGTAAGACCGCCTATTGCCTGAGGTTTAAGGTTTAGTTCTTTGAGCTTTTCAAAGATAAGCTTTCCTACAAGATAGAGACCCTCAGGACTGTAGGTTGTTTTTTTGAGGTCAAAATAATAATTGCTGTAAGTGCCACTTGAAAGCCTGAAGGGTTTTTCACTGTACCTGTAGGAGCGGGTTTTTATTAATTCTATGATTCTTTCTTTCTCGTTCATATTGTCTGTGTGAACTTTATGATTTCGTCAAGTTTCTTCTTTGCCCTGCCAGAGTCTATGGTCTCTTCAATGATCTCCCTTGCTATTTGATAACCCCCAGCCTTGCCAGCTATAATCAGGGCAATGGCTGAATTCATGACAACAATATCCCTCTTTGGACCTTTGTGTCCTGAAAGGATTTGAAGGGTTATGTTTGCATTAAAGTCCCTGTCTCCTCCCTTAATGTCTGTTTCTTTTGCCCTTTTAAAACCGAATTCCTCAGGTGTTATTCTTATGGTCTCTATCCTTCCTCCAAGACATCTTGTAGCCTTGGTCTCATCTGTAATGGTTATCTCGTCCATTCCATCTCTGCCATGAACAACCATGGAGTATTCTGAACCAAGATTGCAGAGGACTTGTGCAAGGACCTCTGTAAGGTCATCTCTGAATACGCCAAGGAGCTGTCTCTTTGCATTTGCAGGATTTGTAAGGGGACCGAGGATGTTGAATATCGTCCTTATTCCTATCTCTCTTCTCGGGCCTATGGCAAACTTCATTGCAGGATGGAACTGGGGTGCAAAGAGGAAACCAAAACCTGTTTCAGAGAGGCATCTTTCAACCTTTTCTGGTGGAAGGTCTATCTTAATGCCAAGGGCCTCAGCAATATCAGCACTTCCAGCTTGACTGGATACACCACGGTTACCATGCTTTGCCACAGGCACTCCCGCAGCAGCAACTATTATGGCAGAGGTAGTTGATATGTTAAATGTACCTTTAAGGTCTCCCCCAGTGCCGCAGGTATCAATGGTTCCAGGTGGTGATGATATGGTTATAGCCTTTTTTCTCATTATAAGGGCTGCCTGTGTTATCTCATCTACTGTTTCACCTTTCATCCTGAGGGCAGTAAGAAAGGCACTTATCTGGGCATCTGTTGCCCTGCCTTCCATAATCTCTGTCATGCATTCAGCCATCTCCCCTGGGGAGAGGTCCTTTCTTTCAACAAGCTTTGCTATTGCTTCTTTAATCATAGGATTACCCCTTCAGTCTTAAAAAATTTCTTAGAATGGCATGGCCATGTTTTGTGAGGATAGATTCAGGATGAAACTGCACGCCCTCTATAATATATCTTTTGTGCCTTACACCCATTATCTCTCCGTCTTCTGTCCATGCTGTAATGACAAGCTCCTCAGGAAGGCTCTCCTTTTCTATCACGAGGGAATGGTATCTTGTTGCCTCAAAGGGATTTGGTATTCCCTCAAATATGGTCTTTCCATCATGATATATCAGAGAGGTCTTTCCGTGCATCAGATTCCTCGCCCTCACAATCCTTCCACCAAAGGCAGCACCAATTGCCTGATGACCCAGACATACTCCAAGGATGGGAATCTTACCTGCAAAGTGTTTTATTACTTCTATTGATATGCCAGCCTCTTTTGGTGTACAGGGGCCTGGTGATATGACTATTCTTTCTGGATTAAGTCTTTCTATCTCCGGTATAGTTATTTTGTCATTTCTGAATACAATAACCTCTGCTCCGAGCTCACCGAGATACTGAACAAGGTTGTATGTGAAGGAATCATAGTTATCTATCATCAGGATCATATTCGGGCCTCCGCTACGGCCAGTGCCTTCATCATTGCCATTGCCTTATTTACTGTCTCCTTATATTCTAATTCAGGCACAGAATCTGCCACTATGCCTGCACCTGCCTGAACATAGACCTTTCCTTTATGGATTATCAGGGTCCTTATGGTAATGCAGGTATCCATGTTTCCATTAAGGCTGAAGTATCCAATAGCTCCTGCATAGGGACCTCTCCTTGTAGGTTCAAGCTCATCTATTATCTCCATTGCCCTTACTTTTGGTGCACCGGTGACCGTGCCTGCAGGAAAACAGGCCTTGAGTACATCAAAACAATCAAGGCCTTTTTTGAGTTTTCCTTCCACATTCGAGACAATATGCATAACATGGCTGTATCTTTCAATGGTCATAAATTCACTGACCTTTACACTTCCTATCTCAGCAACTCTTCCCACATCATTCCTGCCAAGGTCAACAAGCATGAGGTGCTCTGCCCTTTCTTTTGGGTCATTGAGTAATTCATGCTCGAGCATCTGGTCTTCCTCTTCTGTCCTTCCACGCCTTCTTGTACCAGCTATTGGTCTCAGGATAATCCTGTCTCCTTCAAGTCTAACGAGTATCTCTGGAGAGGAACCAGCAAGACAGGCATCACCTATGT
>DAISHO010000292.1:0-2857 GCA_036822495.1 Thermodesulfovibrionales bacterium | reverse complement strand
CAGTCATTCATGGCAACGCCATAGTAGGCATTTCCTGTAAGGTAAAGGCCTTTTGTTTTTGAGAGCTCCTTTTCTATATCTTCAAGCCTTCTTGAATGGCCAAGAACATACTGGGGTATTGCCCTATCATATCTAAATATCCTTTTAAATACTGGGTCACCTTTTATCCCTGTAATCCTGTCAAGTTCTTCCAGAGTTACTTTAATAAGTTCTTCATTGTCAAGCATGGCGAGTTCTGGTGCCCTGGCTCCGCCAATCATGCATCTAAGAAGTATATGACCTTCTGGTGCCCTTCCAGGGAATATGCTTGAATCAAAAAGGCAACCGAGAATCCTTCCCTTTTCTTTTCCAGCTACAAGAAAACCAAAGTAGTCTGTATCTGCCTTTATGTCCTCTTTTTTGAATCCAAGGGCAATAACACTTAGAGGAGGATAGGGTATGTCTTTCAAAAGGTCTGAAAGGGATGGATTGAGTTCCCTTAGTATCTGAGATGAGTTGTGAGCTGGAGTGGCTATTACAATATACGGAGTTTCGTAAGTGACACCAGCAATGCAGTGGATTTTGTAGAGATTGCCTATTTTTTCTATTCCTGTTACAGGAGAATCAGTCTTTACTCTCTCCCCAAGACGGTCCTTTAATATCTCTATAATCGTGAACATGCCGTTTTTAAATGAATGAAGCACTCCCCCAGGGCCAGCCTCAACCTTACTACCCTGTCTTCTTCTTTCTTTCTGTAGTCTTATAAAGCCCTTTATGAGACTCCCATATCTCTTTTCAAGTTCATACACCTTAGGGAAACAGCTTTTAATGCTTAGTTTTGAGGGATCTCCTGCGTATATTCCTGTAACCATCGGGTCAAGGAGTTTTTCAAAGAATTCTCTTCCAACCCTTCTTGTTACAAAGGATTCTACTGTTTCATCTTCAATCTCCTTTTTGGGAACAACATACTCTCCAAGCATCCTCAATCTTGCCCTGAGGCTCAGGAAGTTGGAGAGAAATATTTTGGGTGGCGTGTCTGGTATCCATTTGAGGGTTCCATTTATGTAAACAGCCCTTTTTCTTGCACTGTCACTGCTTCTAAGGGGCTCAAGACCGAGGAGTCTTGCAAGGCTTATTGTCCCCTCTTTGTTGTCAAGAAAGCCATTCACCCCGGCTTCGCATATAAATCCTTCTGTCCTTTCTGTCCAGACCTTTCCACCAGGTCTTTTTTCTGCCTCAAGGACAAGGAGCTCTATGTCTGGTCTTTTCTGAAGAAGATAATAGGCAGTAGCAAGGCCTGATATTCCTCCACCTACAATTACAATCCTTTCCATCCTGACTCCTCCAGTGCATTTATTACAATGTTATAAAGGGCATCTATGAAAAGGGGATTTGTATTAAGGGATTCTGTGCGATAGAGTTTAATCCCGAGCATGGAAGCTATCTCGTGGTAGTAGATATCTATCTCATAGAGGGTCTCTATGTGGTCAGAGACAAAGCTTATTGGTACAATAATTACTTCTTTGACTGAATGTGTTGCCAGTTCTTTGAGCTTTTCTTCTGTTGACGGTGAAAGCCATTTTACAGGTCCACTCCTGCTCTGATAGGAAAGATGCCATGGAAGCTTCAATTCAGAACTTGATGCCTTTATTGTCTTCATAAGCTCCTCTACATAGGGGTCTCCTTTTTCTATAAATGACACAGGAAGGCTATGGGCACTGAAGAGGAGGTGGGCTCTTTCAGGTTCTTCTGTTATGTTCATGGTTTTTAGGATATTCTCTTTAAGAGCCCTTATGTATAAGGGATTGTCAGGCCATGATTTGATAATCTTAAGATAGATGCCTGTTCCCATGAGGACATCTTCCAGTTTTTTAATAGCAGAACCAGAGGTGGCAATGCTGTAATGGGGATAAAGGGGAAGGGCTATGAGGTGGGTTATTCTATCCTGTTTAATCTCTTCAATAGTATCTTCAATAAAAGGATGCCAGTAACGCATACCTGTGTAAACAGTAATTCCATGAGATCTTAATCTTTCCCTCAAGGAGTCTGCCTGTGCCTCTGTAATGGTTCTTAGAGGAGAAAAACCACCAATAAGCCTATAGGCATCTTTTGATTTTTTGCTTCTTAAAAGGGATATAAGAAATGCTAAGGGTTTCTGCAGAGGAGCTGGTCCAAGTCTGATTATATCCCTGTCAGAGAAGAGGTTATAAAGAAAGGGCCTTACTGATTTAAGGCTATCAGGACCTCCAAGATTAAGAAGTATTACCCCTATCTTTTTTGTCACTGAATCATACCTGTCCAAAATAAAGTTTTGAATGGGCTTAAGGCTGAAGAAAAAAATTTCTTAAAGGAAACTTAACCTTCAGCCTAATTTGCCTATGGCCTTCAGCCTATTTAATGACTTATGCCTATTTTAAAAGCCCCTTCCAATTTATTTTGGATAGCAGTGTCAATAATATAATAACACACTTTAAAGGATAGCCACAATTTTTAGGAAATGTTGTAAAATATAGCCCATGGATTTTCAGCAGCTTATAATGAAGCTTAATGAATACTGGGCATCAAAGGGTTGTGTTATTCATCAACCCTATGATATGGAGGTTGGTGCAGGGACATTCCATCCAGCAACATTCCTGAGAGTCCTTGGTCCAGAGCCCTGGAGGACTGCCTACGTGGAGCCTTCAAGAAGACCAACAGATGGAAGATATGGTGAAAATCCAAACAGGCTCCAGCATTATTATCAGTATCAGGTAATAATTAAACCATCGCCAGAGGACAGTCAGGAGCTCTATCTCGAAAGCCTTGAATTTATCGGCATAGACCCAGAAAAACACGACATTCGCTTTGTGGAGGACGACTGGGAATCCCCCACCCTGGG
>DAISHO010000291.1:0-2897 GCA_036822495.1 Thermodesulfovibrionales bacterium | reverse complement strand
TTCTACCTTGAATTCCTTTTTTATAAAACTGATAAGATCAAGACCTTCAATAGATGGGATATTCGGTGACTTATATATACCTGTCCTTGAACTATTAACCACACCAGCAACTGCTATCCCGATAACCTTGAACTCAGGATTATACAGTTTTTTAATCATTTCTAAAAGGTTCACTAAAGGTTCATTACTTGTCGGTTCTTTCAATTTTTCTACAATCCTGCCATCTTTATTAACATGAGCTACCCTGATATTTGTCCCTCCGATATCAACGGCGATTACAGATTCATGCATCTGAGTCCTTGATACCTCCTTCACAATTTTCTTAGCTGGCATCTTTTCTCCTTGAATAAGAAATGTTTAGCAGAGAAGTAATGGAAGACAGAGTTTAAGATCTCTGCAGAATTTATTAAAAATTTTATCATAATTGGCTGTTAAGAGTAAACAGAACCATCCATGATTCAGTCTTTTACCTTCACAATAGTTACTCCTTCACCGCCCTCTTCTGGTAAGCCAGGCCAGAATCTTTCAACAATAGGATGTTCTTTAAGATAATCCCTTATAGCTGCTTTTAATCTTCCCTTACCAACACCGTGAATAATCTTTATCTCCTGTTTTCCTGACAGGACAGCATGGTTAAGATAGGATTCAAGCCTCGAGATTGCCTCATCAACCCTGAGACCTATAAGGTTGATGGAATCAGAAACAAACTCCTCTTGTAAGGATTTTTTATAAAATGGGCTGATTGATATGCCCCTTGAAGGTCCTATCTCAGAAAAAGGAACCTCTATCTCAAAGGCACCAGCCCTTATCCTGACCTTTCTTGATTCCTTCTCTACCCTTGTGACAGTTCCATCATATCCAAGAGATTTTACATAAACAACAGAGCCTATCTCTGGCTCAAAGGATGAAGACTCATGAGATGATTTTCTTAGATGAACCTCTATCTCGTCTTCCTTCTCCCTTAATGCCTTAAGGGCTTCTCTTGGCCTCTTTTTAGCATCCTGAAGTAATTGATTTATAAATCTCTTTGTCTCATCTATCACCCCTTTTGCTTCTTCATAAGCCTTTCTGAGAATATGCTCCTTCTTATTTTCAATCTCCTCTTCTTTTGATTTAAGACCCTCTTCTTTTTCTCTCAGATATACTTCAATAGAAGAGAGTCTTTTGAGTTCTCTATCAAGAGACTCCCTTTTATCCCTTAATTCATGAAGCAGACCCTCTAATTCTAATCTTTGAGGCCCGAGGAAATTCCTTGCCCTTTCTAATATATCTCGAGGCATGCCGTATATTTCAGCTATCTTGAGTCCATGGGAAAGGCCTATCTCACCAATCTTCAGTTTATAAAGGGGTTTGATTGCTTTATGGTCAAAATCCATGGAGGCACTGACCATACCTTCTTTTGTATGGACATAAAAGGCAATCTCTAATAAATGGGTCGTTGCAATTACAATCGCACCTTTTTTGAAAAGTTCCTCCAGAATTGCACAGCCAAGGGCGGTGCCATCCTTTGGATCTGTTGCCCTTCCGAGTTCGTCAAGAAGTATAAGGGTTGAGCTCTGAGCCCTTTCAAATATATCAGCCACATTCTTTATATGGCCTGAAAAACTCGAAAGACTTTCTTCTATAGATTGCTCATCTCCTATATCAACAAGTATATTCTTAAAAAGAGGTATCTTTGAATTAGATGAAGCTGGAATGGGTATTCCTGAAAGGGCAAGGCATGTAAGTAGACCCACTGTCTTTAAGGCAATGGTCTTTCCTCCAGCATTTGGGCCTGTAATGACCATTATCCTTCTGCCTCCTCTGAGTTCAAGGTCAAGTGGAATGACTTCTTCAATAAGACCTTTGTCTTTTAAGATTAATAAAACAGGATGCCTTGCCTCCTTCAAAACAATCTTATGGTCTTCTGTTATATCTGGAACCTCAAGCCTGAATCTTTCTGAAAATCTTGCTATACTGTGAAGAAGGTCTATGTAGAGAAGGATATTGTAAGACTCCTCTATTGAAGGAAGCCTTGACCGGAGGATAGAGCTTAACTCTTTGAGTATCCTTATCTCTTCTGTCTTTTCCTCAGCCAGTATATTTTCATGCTCATTTGCAAGACCTATAATCTCGAGGGGTTCAACATAGAGGGTCTCTCCTGTCCTTGATACATCGTGGATTATGCCGGGGATCTTTCCCTTGAAATCAGCCTTAAGAGGTATGACCCACCTTCCTGAACGCAGGGTTACATATTCATCCTGCAGGAAACTGGCAAGAGCTTTGCTGCGAATTATTTCATCAAGCCTCTTTCTAATCCTGTTTTCTATGTTTCTCTTTCTGACCCTTATATCCTTTAACTCTAATGATGCTGAATCGAGTATTTCACCTTCTTCACTAACTGATAAACTGATTTTTTCAATAATGTCACCAAACTCATCAGCCCTGTCAATTATATTTTTCAAAAAAGAAAGGTCCTTCCTTTTATCCAGCAGATTTTTCAATCTCTGGATATTCTCAAGGACTCTCAAAAGGATATTAAGCTCCTGAGGTTCAAGAAAAGATCCATCTGGTCTCAATTTTTGAAGGAGTCCTGAGATATCACTGTATTCATAGATAGGAAGCTCTGTTTCTGAGATCAATCTTCTCATATCTGTAATTTCATTGAATCGCCTCTCAATGTCCTTTATTTCTCTTAAAGGTCTTATAGAAAGAATAAGCTCCTTTGAGGCAGGGCTTTTTGCATAGATAGATATCTCTTCAAGAATCCTGTGGTATTCAAGAAGCCTCAGGGCCTCTTCAGCAGTATTCTTATCTGTTTTGTCCATCAGCATACTTGTCCAAAATAAAGTTTTGAATGGGTATAAGGCCAACTATTACTTACGCCATCCCTAAAAAGCACAAAAGGCGACTCCTTA
>DAISHO010000290.1:0-2897 GCA_036822495.1 Thermodesulfovibrionales bacterium | reverse complement strand
CCTTTCCTTTCCTCCTTCAAAGGCCCAGGCTGGAAGAATGGAATCAAGGTCTGTGCTTGAGGCAGTGTAGGGGTATCGGTCAGCTGTGATATTTATCCCTCTCTTTCTGGCATCATAAATCAGTTCAAGAACCTTCTCTATCTTGTTCCAGTTATTCCTGCCAGCTGTTTTTATATGGGATATGTGAACTGGTGAGCCAGAACCTTCTGCTATGTTGATTACCTCTTCGACAGACTCTATGAGACTATCTGATTCACTTCTCATGTGAGATGTATAGATAAAAGGCAGGTTCATTGAGCTTGAAAATCTTGCTCCATGAGAAGTAAGTTTTATAAGCTCCTCTGTTGAAGAGTATATACCCGGAGGATAAATAAGCCCTGTTGAAAGGCCTATTGCGCCGTCTTCAATAGATTGTTCTATCAGATAGCATAATCTCTTGATTTCTTCCTCTGATGGGATTCTATCACTGAATCCCATTACTGAACCCCTTATATTGCCATGACCTGCAAGGGTGGCAAAATTAATAGAGGGTTTAAGAGACTCAAGTATAAAAAAATATTCCTTAAGGGTGTTCCATCTGTAAGTTATGTCATACTCCTTCAGGTCATCCATCCTGTGGACAAGATATTCTCCATAAAGGGGAGCAGCACTAAGACCGCAGTTGCCATTTATCTCTGTTGTTATACCCTGAAAGAGCTTCCCTTCCTGCTCGGGATCAGCAAGGACAGTGAATTCTGAATGGCTGTGAGTATCAATAAATCCAGGGGCTATTGCAAGACCCTTTGCATTAATCACCTCTTTTGCCTGTGTGGTGTCGAGCTTGTCGAGGACAATCCTCCTGTCTTTTATACCAACAGAGACCTCTCTGGGAGGTCCGCCGAGGCCATCATAAACAGTGCCGTTTATTATAAGAAAATCCAGTTCCACAACCTTTATCTCACCTACTGCGAACTAAAAATTCATCTATCAAAAGAATTCCTCTGGTTTTTCCATTGCCTTTGAAAGAATCAGGACAGTAATAGAACTGACAGCCCTCAGTCTCTCTATTATATTGCCTTTTCTACAACTTTCATTATAAAGCCTCTCGAATTCCCTTTTTACACCCGGAAGGGCCTTCAGGCTCAGGATGGCTGTCTCGATAAAGTTCTTCACAACCCTGTGCCTGGCCAGAGGTCCAAGGAGGGATTGCAGACCCTTTAATATCTCAGAAGGGTCGTATCGGCTTAACAATGCCTTTGCTGAAAGTACAAGTAATATAAGTCTCCCTGCCCTCACAAAGGCCCTTTCAAGGGAATCTGCTCCAATAATCAGAGGCCCTTTCTTAAAGATTATCTCCCCTGATGGATTTAAGAGATTTGAGATGAAGATAAAAATAGCAAAGATAAATGTTATGGCCAACCCTTTTTTTCTATTTACAGAAGAGATATAAAGGACTATTACAGGTATGGAGGATAGAATGATAAGGGAATAGCTCTTCACTAAGAAAAGAGAGACAGAATAAATTATATAAATGAAGATTAAAAGGGCTGTCATCTAAATAGCATTCTTTCTGTTTTTGAGCTCAAAGTATCTTTTTATACCCTGTGCAATTGCTATGGCAAGCCTTTCACGATAGGTGGAGAGTGAAAGGAGCCTTTCTTCTTCAGGATTGCTTATGTATGATACCTCCACAAGAACGCAGGGCATCTTTGCTGTATAAAGGACATAGAAGGGACCTTTCTTTATCCCGTTGGATGGTCTTTCTGAGTTTTCTTTAAGCTCTGTGTGAATGGTTGCAGCGAGCTTCATGGATTCCTCCCTCTTTGCCTGCGCCTCAAGGTCCATCCTTATCAGGTCAATAAAATTAGAGAAATTCTTCATAGCCTTCAGGCTTATACCATTTTCCCTTGCTGCTACTTTAAGGGCCTCCTCGTCATCAGTCCAGTTCAGGAAATAGGTCTCCACTCCGCTTATGTTTTTCTTTCTATTAGAATTAGTATGGATTGAAACAAAGAGGTCAGCATTCTTGCTGTTTGCAAAGGCTGTCCTTTCATCAAGGCTTATAAATACATCCCTGTCACGGGTCATGAAGACCTCAAACTCATCTTTAAGGAGTTCCCTTACCCTTAAGGCAATCTCGAGATTCACATCCTTCTCCTTCAGACCTCTTTTACCTATAGCTCCAGGGTCATGACCTCCATGACCAGGGTCAAGGACTATCCTTGGCTTAATAAGAGTCTGGGGACCTGGGCTTTTATCTCCAGCCTCTTTAGTGGATAAAAGTGGTTCTTTTTCCTTTTCATTTTTCTTAATAATATCAATTACTATCCTAAAAGGCTCGTATAATGGGAAAACCATAAAATCAGCCTTCCCATTGAGGTCTATTACAATCCTTGTAATACCCTTTTCGGGCTGACCTATTCGTATCTTTTTTACAATGCTATCCTTAAGTTCAAACTCCTTTTTTAAGCCGTAAAGTTCTTTATTTATATCTACAAAAACCCTTTCAGGTTCATTCAGGGCACCTGTAGAATAGAGTAATTCCCGGGAGGATTCCAGTACAATCCTTGTGTAATCAGGATAGGAAAAATATCTTAACGATGCCTGAACTTGTTCTGAGAATAGATTTACGGGTTGAATTAAGAAGGGGAAATAGAGAAGTAGAGCAATAAAGATAAGGAATAGGCTCGAGGAGTTAGGTTTTAAGAGATTAGGAAAAATCTTGGTGCCTCTGGCTTGTTGCCTCTCTGGGGCCTGATGCCTGTAGCCTGATGCCTGTAGTCTCATACTGCCTTTACTGCAATGACCTCTGGAATTTCTTTTTTTATGGTGCTTTCAACCCAGTTCTTCATCGTAAGGGTTGCCATTGGGCAGGTCTCGCAGGCACCTGTAAGCCGTACATATATAATATTATCCTT
>DAISHO010000289.1:0-2924 GCA_036822495.1 Thermodesulfovibrionales bacterium | reverse complement strand
CTCTCCAAGAATCACCTCTCCTGTTGTTCCATTGAGGGTTATGTAATCACCTTCGCGAACAGTTATCTCGTTATTTATTGTAAAGTACTTCCCTTCTTCATTGATATTTATTGCACCGCAACCAACAACACAGACCTTCCCCATTCCTCTGCCAACAACTGCTGCATGGGATGTCATACCACCACGGGCAGTCAGGATTCCCTGTGCTGCGGCCATACCTCCGATGTCCTCGGGTGATGTCTCTGTCCTTACAAGGATAACCTTTTCACCTCTGCCTGCCCAATCTTCTGCATCCTGGGCTGTAAAGACTACCTTCCCAACCGCTGCCCCGGGAGAGGCTGGTAAGCCCTTTGCAACAACCTTTACCTTTGCCTTTGGATCAATCATTGGATGGAGGAGCTGATCGATCTGGGCTGGGTCAATCCTCATGATAGCAGTTGCCTTATCTATAAGTTTTTCCTTTACCATATCAACAGCAATCTTCAGGGCAGCACGAGCTGTCCTTTTACCAACCCTTGTCTGGAGCATGTAGAGTTTGCCTTCTTCAATAGTGAATTCTATGTCAAGCATGTCTCTGTAGTGTTTTTCGAGTTTCTTGTAAATCCTCTCGAGCTCCCTGTAGACCTTTGGCATTCTGTTATTTAATTCATCAATATGAAGGGGAGTCCTTATACCTGCAACAACATCTTCACCTTGAGCATTTATAAGACACTCTGCAAAGAATCTTTTTTCACCTGTTGAAGGGTCTCTGGTAAAGCCTACACCTGTTCCTGAATTTTCACCCATATTTCCAAAGACCATTGCCACAATGTTACAGGCTGTACCGAGGTTGTCAGGTATTCCATGAAGCTTTCTATACTTTACAGCCCTCTCTCCAAACCATGAACCAAATACTGCATTTATTGCCATCCTTAGCTGTTCATAAGGGTCCTGAGGGAAATCCATACCTGTCTCTTTTCTGTATATCTCTTTGAATCTGTTGACAACCCTTTTAAGGTCTTCTGCGGTAAGGTCTGTATCGAGCTCAACACCCTTTTCTTTTTTTATCTCCTCAAGGGCAGATTCAAATTTCTGTCTGTCTATCCCCATAACTATACTTCCGAACATTGTTATAAATCTCCTGTAGGCATCATAGGCAAATCTTTCGTTATTGGTCTTTTTTATCAGCCCTTTGAGAGTCTCTTCATTAAGACCAAGATTCAAGACTGTATCCATCATTCCTGGCATAGAAAACTTTGCCCCTGAGCGAACAGAGACAAGGAGTGGACTCTCTGGATCTCCGAATCTTTTACCCATGGCTCGCTCAACCTTCTTCATATTCTCAAGGACCTGCTCCCACATCCCGGGAGGATATTTTTTGTTGTTTTTGAAATATTCATTGCAGGCCTCTGTGGTAATTGTAAAACCAGCAGGCACAGGAATCCCAAGATTTGTCATTTCTGCAAGACCTGCACCCTTACCTCCGAGAAGGTCCTTCATATCTCCTCGGCCTTCTGCCCTACCATTACCAAAGAAATAGACATACTTCTTTGCCTTTGTCCTCTTGGATGTAGTCTTTTTTGCCATAATACAGCCTCCAAAAATATTTTTTTATCTATTTATAAAAATAATTAGGGTGTTACCAGAAAGAAATATAAAGCTTAATAAAATAGCCTAATCAGCAAAAAAATTTCAAGCTATCCTTTGAGTTTTTCATAGATCTCTTCAAATACAGATGCCCTTTCTTTAAAGATCTTTAAGATGGCTGGGTCGAAATGCTGGGGCATTGTCCTTCCATCGCCCTCTGTGATAATCCTGTAAGCTGTATCATGGTCAAAGGCAGGCTTGTAAATCCTTACATTTCTCAAGGCATCGTACTGATCAGCAAGGCTCATAATCCTCCCTTCAATTGGTATCTCTTCTCCCCTTAATCCCTTTGGATAACCACTCCCATCCCATCTCTCCTGATGGGTCAGGGCAATATTCTTTGCCATTTTGAGTCTTGGGTGGTCACCGATAATCATGGCACCATATACAGGATGCATCATCATTATCTTCCACTCCTCAGGTGTGAGTTTACCTGGTTTTTTTAATATATCAGGATGGATGTGAATCTTACCTACATCGTGAAGTCTTGACTGTAATCTTATGTCATGTACAAAATCCTCTGGCATATTTAGTGCCTCTGCAATGAGAGCACAATATTCTCCAACCCTGATAATATGATTACCCGTGTCCTCATCATTTGCCTCAGAGGCCCTTGCAAGGGCATTTATGGTGTAGGCAAAGGCATCCTCTGTCTCTTTAATCTGATTGAATAAAGACCTGAGATAGAGACCTTGCATCACAAGGCTGTTGAGGACACTAGCATCAAACCTTGTTACCTCTCTGTTGTAATTGAGTGCTAATAAACATAGTTCCTTGCTTATATAACATACACCATTTGATATCTCGGGCCAGTTAGATTTCAGCCTTGATACCATGGGAGCTAACTCAGACCTTTCGATGTCTGATTGATTAAAATAGAGCAATTCTTTAGAGATGCCACATTCTTTGTAGGGAAAAGCAATTTTATCAATCCTTTCTTTCTGGATGTTTCCATCTTTAAATCTATAAGCATACCACTCCCTCAGTTCTTCCTGACCTGCACCAACTATGACCACCTCAGGTCTTTCATGTTCTGACCGGGTCAGGAGCTGAAAAACTATATTTTCTATGGCAGTAAGAAACTCATATCTTCTTGGATCAATATTCATCAAAAGCCTCTCTCCTGCAGTTATAAGGTGATTGATTGTATTATAGGCAGTAGAGAGACTTTCGGTAAGGTCCTTTACCTTAAGGAGCATCTTTATTCGTGCCAGGACCTCTTCCTGATCAAAGGGCTTTGATATAAAATCCTCTGCACCAGCCTCTATACCCCTTATCCTGTCATCCTTTGAGGTAAG
>DAISHO010000288.1:0-2946 GCA_036822495.1 Thermodesulfovibrionales bacterium | reverse complement strand
TCTCCTCAACAGTCTTCTTAAAAGACTCAAGGCCCTCCTCTGTGCGCCTCTGGGCTTCAGCAAGCTCTTCTACCCTCTGCTCTGTTCTCTTCTGAGCTTCAGCAAGCTCTTCTATGGATTTCCAAACCTTGTTAAAGTTCTCCTCAACAGTCTTCTTAAAAGACTCAAGGCCCTCCTCTGTGCGCCTCTGGGCTTCAGCAAGCTCTTCTACCCTCTGCTCTGTCCTCTTCTGGGCTTCAGCAAGCTCTTCTACCCTCTGCTCTGTTCTTTTCTGAGCCTCTGCAAGCTCCTGAACAGTTAGTTCAAGCCTTGTAAGCCTCTGCTCTGCCCTCTCTTGTAACTCTGCCAGTCTATCAACCCTTTCAGAAAGGATCTTGACATTGTTCGATAGTTCATTCACAACCCTTGTTAGCTCTAAAAATTCTGCCTTTGTAACTGTATTCTTCAGGTCTGTGTAAAGTCTCGCCATTAACCTTCCAAGGACTTCTGCCTGTGAAGGCTCAAAGGCCTTTTTAAGTTCATCAAGAAACTGAAGGGTGTCTATCATAAAATAATTATATCACAATCTCAACTGTTGTATAAATTAAAGATTTTTTCGAGATTTCCTTCTTTACTACTATTACTTTCGCCACCAAAAGGTATTATCAGTCATTTTGTTATGCTGCCTATACTGAACTCCATGAGGACTGACATGCCAGAGGTGTAGAGATCAAAGGAGAAATTAGCAATAGCCCTTCCCATCAGCTATTTACTATGAGCACAAATCCTCCAAGCATAAGGATGGTGCCGGAAAGCCTTTCTTTGAAATGGGATTCTTTAAAAAATAAATGTCCATATATAACTCCTATCAATAAGCTGAGCCTTTTCACTGAGATCATGTAGGCAACCTTTGTGAGGTCAAGGCTGAGCATATGAAAGACTACCATTAACCCGTAAAAGATACCGGGCAGAATCACTTTCCTGTATGAACCCTCTATAAAAAATCCCTTGAGCCTTTTCCTTCCCATATAAATGCTTAAAGGGGTCACTGCTATGGTGAGGGCTGTGAAATAGGTTATGCCGAAAAAAAGTGGTGAAGAATGTTCTATTGCTACCTTTCCGAGTGATGAGGTTATGCTGTAAATTAAGGCAACAACTATCATAAGCATAGAGCCCTTTTCCCGACAGACTGCCCTTAAAGGCTCGAGAATACCAAGCCTTGCTGAATGGGCATTTAGAATATACCCCCCTGCTGAAATAAGTATAATCCCTGCGATTCCCTGAAAGGGAATTGTCTCATTATTTATAAAATAGGAAGAGAATATCAAAAACAGGGGAGTGAGACTCAAAAAAGGAAGGGTAAGGCTCAGGGGTGACAGTTTTAATGCCTTTATGTATAAAAAAACTGTCAAAACCTCAAAGGGAAGAGATATTATAAAGGCATAAACAAATGTCCTGTCAAATTCTGGTATATCAATAAAAAAACACAGTCCTCCAAGAACAGGAAGTGTAAAGAGAAGCCTTGCCCAGGCAACGAGGTATTCATCTTCACCAGAACTGGTACTTTCGCCACCAGTAAGGACCTTCTTTGTTAAGGCATCACTTGTAGCAATTGAAAAGGCAGCACCGAGGGCAAGCAGGACCCATAAGGGCATTTATTTCTTGAGTTCCTTTCCAGCCTGAAAGGCCTTTCCAAGGAACCTTCCTGTTGCATAGTAGAGCCTTGTTTCAGGTACAAAGAAGAAGGGTTTAATCTTTTCTATGTCAGGTCTTTTGTTTTCATCAAGTTTATCCTCATCCACCTTAACATCAACAATCTCACCAATAAACTGGGTATGAAGACCTATCTCTGTAATATGGGTCACCCTGCATTCAAGGACAACAGGAAACTCCTTTACATAAGGTGCATCAACATGCTCAGCCTTTTCTGGAGTGAGGCCTGTGGCCTGAAACTTGTCCTCCTGCCTCCCTGATACCATTCCAAAATAGTCAGCCTCTTTGAGGTGTTCTTCTGAAGGTATGCTTATGGTGAAGACCCTCTTTTCCATAAGGGAGGAGTAGGTATATGTTGCCTTTCTTACAGATATGGCAACTGAAGGTGGCTGGCTACAGCAGATACCTCCCCAGGCAACAATCATTACATTGGGTCTGCCTTCCTTATCATATGTACCGACAGCAAGTACCGGTGTTGGAAAGAGGATCGGTCTTGCTCCAAGAGTTCTTTTCATAAAGCCCTCCTATTATGCTATTCCTTTCTTCAGTATATCATGAATATGGATTATTCCCTCTAACCTTCCGTTTCTGTCAGGCACAAGAAGGGAGGTAATAGATTTTTCCTCCATTAGAGCGAGGGCCTTTGCTGCGAGCTCATCTGCTGAAATGGTCTTCGGATTCTTTGTCATCACCTCTTCAGCCCTCATGTCAAAAAAGGCCTTTCCGTATTTCTGAATACCCCTCCTCAGGTCTCCATCAGTTATTATACCCATAATCCTTCTTTCGCCATCGACAACAGCAGTAACACCAAGCCTTTTTGAAGATATCTCCATAATCGCCTCTGTCATTGGTGTATCGGGCTCCACAACGGGCAATGCATCGCCTGTATGCATGAGGTCTCTGACCTTTATAAAAAGCCTTTTACCAAGACTTCCTCCAGGATGATACATAGCAAAATCTTCTTCTTTGAACCCCCTTCTTTTTAAAAGGGCAACAGCAAGGGCATCGCCCATGGCAAGGGTCGCTGTAGTAGAGGCAGTTGGCACTATCCCGAGAGGACAGGCCTCTTCACGGATACTCACATCCAGACTCACATCAGCCTGCTGGGCAAGGGTTGAGCCATTGTTCCCTGTAATGGCAATAAGCTTTACATTGAATCTTTTTAAGAACGGTATGAGTCTTATAACCTCTTCTGTCTCGCCACTGTTTGAAATAGCAATTATTACATCATCTGATGTAACCATCCCGAGGTCT
>DAISHO010000287.1:0-2973 GCA_036822495.1 Thermodesulfovibrionales bacterium | reverse complement strand
CTTTACAGGGAATTCATAGAGACTACAGAGGGCCTGAAGGCACGCCTCTTTGGTAGTAAGGTTGACAGAAGACTCCTTGAGGACTTTGTCAGGGCTGTTTATGAATGTACCACCTGTGGTGCCTGCGGAGAGGTCTGCGAGGTTGGCATATTTTCCCAGAGGCTCTGGCCTGTCTTGAGGAGGAAGATGGTGGAGATGGGCCTTGGCCCTATAGGACCTCAGGCAAATCTTCCCAGATTCGTAAAAGAGACAGGAAATGTCTATAACAAACCACCTCAGGAGAGGTTCAAACCCTGGTTTCCCGAAGGTGTTAAGGTTCATGAAAAGGCAGAGATCGGTTATTACGCTGGTTGTACAGGCTGTTACGAGGCCCAGCCAATGGTAAGGGGAGATGTCCTTGTCCTGAATGCCATTGGTTATGCCTTTACAATGCTCCCACCAGAAGAGGAGGTCTGTTGTGGTTTTCCCTTTTTTATAACAGGTCAGTGGGAGATGCTTGAGGACCTTGTTAAGAGACTTGTGAGTGCCTATGAGGCAAGAGGAGTGAAGCTCCTTTTGAGTTCCTGTCCCTGCTGTGTAAACATAATGGCAAGGGACTGGCCATCCCTTTATGGAAAGCCTTTGCCTTTTAAGATAAGGCATATAAGCCAGTTTGTGGCAGAGGCAATAAAAGAGGGAAGGCTTATCATAAAAAAGAGTTTGAAGGAAAGGATTATCTATCATGACCCCTGTTATCTGAGCAGGGGCGTAGGAGTTATAGAAGAGCCCCGATATGTATTAAGAAGTATACCCTTTGTTGAACTAATTGAATTTGAAAGGCATGGCCTTAACTCTCGTTGCTGTGGTGCAGGGGGCGCTGCAAGAAAGGTCTTTCACGAAAATGCTATAAAGATGGGAAGACTCACCATAGACGAGGCAGTAGAAAAAGGTGCTGATAGGCTCATACTGAGCTGTCCTGCCTGTTATTCAAAGATGCATGAGGCAATGGAGGGATACGAAAGACAGATAAGGATTACAGATATCATGGAGCTTATAGGGAGTCTTCTATGAGCCATTATGTATTAAGATGCAGAGGTTGCGGAAAGGTCCTTGAAGGCTCTTTCTGTGCCTTTTGCGAACACTGTAAAGGTTCTCTTGTTGTTACAGAATATAGGGATATCTTCAGGGAGGACCCTCTTAAAGAAGGCCTCTGGAGATTTAACTGGCTTCCTGTTCACGGAAGTAATTTTAAAGCATATTCAACTGTTATCTATGCTTCAGAAGGTCTTTCAAAGGTTCTTGGTCTCAGGAATCTCTATATTGCCTTCAGTGGCTACTGGCCTGAAAAGGGAGCCAATTTAAAGACCTGCACCTTTAAAGAGATGGAGGTTGCAACAGTCCTTCAGAACTCCATTGAAAACAATATTGAAGGCCTTGTTGTAGCCTCTGCAGGCAACACAGCAAGGTCCTTTGCCTATTTTTCTGTTAATACAGGCTATCCTGTTATAATCGTAGTTCCCATTGCCTGCCTTAAGGAGATGTGGTATGTCCACGAAGATGGAAATCCTCCCACCCTTGTCGTTGTTGATGGTGATTACTCTGATGCTATAGACCTTGCAAAAAGGGTCTCAGATGTAACAGGTATTCCTTCAGAAGGTGGTGTGAAGAATCCAGCAAAGAGGGATGGTCTTGGCTCTGTGCTTCTTGAGGCAGTGAGTTATACTGGAAGACTTCCTGACCATTATTTTCAGGCTGTTGGAAGTGGTGCAGGAGCCATAGGTGTATTTGAAACAGCGGAGAGGTTTTTAAAGGATGGAAGGTTTGGACAGAGGCTTCCCAGGTTCCATTTAACCCAGAACCTTCCCTTTGCTCCTATGTTCAGGGCATGGGAGAGACATTCGAGACAAATACTTCCAGAAGACCTTGACCCTTCATTAATAGAAAAGATAACAACAAGGGTTCTCTCGAGCCGGTATCCTGCCTACTCAATAATTGGTGGTGTTTATGACCTTCTCAGGATGAGCGGGGGAGAGATGTATGGTGTTACAAATGAGGAGATCTATTCAGCCATGAGATTGTTTCTTCAATATGAAGGCATAGATATAGTTCCTGCCAGTGGTGCTGCTGTAGCTGGCCTTTTGCAGGCAGTGAAAGGAAAAAAGGTTAATTCCGAAGACCTGATACTCCTTCACATTACAGGTGGTGGTGAGGAGAGATACAGAAGGGAATTCAAGACATATCCAGTAAGACCAATCTTTATATCAAAAAAGGCAGAGAAAAGAGAGATTGAGGAGGCCCTGTGCAGACCTGCGAGGAAAGGTTAACAGAGATTCTCAAAAGAGTTAATGTAAGTCCGATCCTTAGTCTTCCCTGCGAAAAGATTAAATGCCTTTTATCTCTCCTTGAGAGGGAATTCTTTCATATTCCTCTTACAAGGGAGGAAGAGGGTGTGGGGATTTCAGCAGGTGCATCACTGGCAGGGAAGAGACCCTGTATGTTTGTTCAGAGTTCAGGCATGGGGAACATGCTCAATGCCCTCATGTCCCTCACAAAGACCTATTCATTGCCTTTGAGCATCTTTGTAAGCTGGAGGGGTGTATATAATGAGAGGATACAGGCCCAGGTTCCCCTTGGAAAGGCCCTCCCAGGCGTACTGAAGGCCTGTGGGATTGAGCACACAATCCTTGAAAATGAAGAGGACCTCTTACTTGTAGAGAACAGGCTTTCAGGGGTTTATGAAAAAAAGGAGATTCATGTCTTCCTCATGAGTCCTTTGTTGTGGAAGGGTATGATTGGTGGAGAAGGTAATACTTCAGGGATTTCTGAAAGTCAAAGAGGAGTCCCTTTTATGAGGAATATCCAGAGGCCCTTGAGAAGGCTTTTCAGGAGATACACCAGATTTGATTTTATTGAAGCCCTTGCCTCTATACTTAATGGAGAGGTTGTTGTTTCTAATCTCGGTATTCCATCAAAGGAGCTCTTTTATTTAAGACA
>DAISHO010000286.1:0-2977 GCA_036822495.1 Thermodesulfovibrionales bacterium | reverse complement strand
GGGGTGCTTCTTTAAGGGAATAGGTTAGAGGGTCTCCATCAGGGTCAGAGGCATTGAAGTAATAAGTAAAAATTCTGTTATGAATCTTTCCGTTATTAGGTGACGATAATATCTCAGGTGGAGCATTTCCGATTAGTATATAGACATAGCCGGGGTCGCCTTCTTCCTTTCCGTCAAATGGTATTATCATGAGTTTTATTTCATCTCCTCTTTTGAATTTATCCGGACTGAGCTCTAAGGTTTCTTCTGTTGACACAACCTCACTTTCCCTGATCCATTTATAATTGAATAAAAGATCATCTCCATCAATATCTTCTGCCAATACTTTAACATTTAAGATATCTCCTATCTTTGGTATTTGTGGTATGATGTCAACACCTGTTATCCTTGGCCTGTGGTTGAGTTTTATCGAGCTGGTATCAGAATCCTTGTCAGCAAGATTGGAGGATTTTTCAGAACCCTGGTTAATCTCCTTAGATGGAGCTACCTCTGTTTTCTTACCTTTACATCCACTGGTAGCAAAAATGAGGGATAAGGAGAGCATACATATGATAAAGAGATTTAACTTATTGCAATTCATAAAGAGATTATACACCAAAAGGCCTTTTATTGCATACCTCATTGCCTATTGCAGGTACCTGTAGACAGCCTCTGTCCTTGCTATATTCTCTGGCCTGCCTTCCTCTGTTGCAGTCACTCTGATAGAGTAATATGAATATATATTAGCCTTGCCTTTAAGCCCACCTTTTCCAGGAGGTGGGGGAAATCTCAAGACACCTCCTTCACCGGGCAGACTCTGATAACCGAGACACCTTATTTCTGCAGTTATTAAAAATCTTCCATCAGCAGATTTCATAATAAGCTGGGCAGTGAGGGTCGTATCAGTACAGTTAATGATATTCCTGAAGGTTGCTTCATCAGGATTGAACTGACCTATCTGAGAAGGTGGGCTGCCTGGATTTTTAAGATAATCAATGATAATCTCTGTGGTGTATTCTACCCCTCCATTTGCTGCATCATAGACAGTATTAAATTGTCTATTAATCACAACAGCTCCAAGGCCCTTTAGATAAAGATATGTGAGGCCACCTATTAACATCAGTATAACTACTGTTATTACAAGTGTTGTTACTAATGCTATTCCGGATTCTTTAGAATTATTGTCTGTTCTAATTTTTTCCATCTGTAGAACCTCTGTTCATTGGTTAGATTTATTGTTGCCCTTAGGTTTGGCTCTAAGTCTTCAAATAATGTTATACTCGGTGGACCCTGAAGGTCCTTCCTCGGACTTGCCTGTATAAGGATGCCGAGTTTTATGAGTCTTAGTTTTGAGAGTCCGCAGTTGGGATCTATCCTCCAGGTAAGATTACCATTTGAATCAATACATCCAAATCTTACATTGAAACCAGAGGGATGCACGCAGTCAATAAAGGGATTCCATACAGGTTGATCGCTGGTGGATAAACTCCTTCTTAGAACCATTGCACCAGTATTCTCACACATAGTAGGTCTCTGTCCTGAATTATAATCTGTAAGCTGGTATCTGATCTCGTAGCATCCAAAGGTATTATCTGGAACACGATAGGCAAACTGGCCACCGTGGGTGGTGGGATTGCAGGGTGTTATCTTCCCTCCCGAGATTTGGGCATAGCCAAGTAATTTTTTATCCTCTCCTGTAAGGATTACAACCCATTCGTTATCGGGCAGGTCTAATAAATTCAGTACAGAGCAATCTTTTTCTATCCGACTCCATCTCCCTGCATATCTATCAGCACCCACAGCCTGGGTGTGTATAATAAGCTCACCAGTCTGTAACTGAATCGGATAGGCACAAGGTCCTGTCTTGGGAATTCCAAATCCTGCATTTTCTATAGTCTTTATCATTGACCATGATGTCTGAACTATATCGAGTTCTGTCTTTTCTGATTTCCTTTCTATGGTTGCCTGTCTTATAAAAGAATTATAGACTGAGTAGATCATGCCAAATATAATCGAAAATATGGCAAGGGTGACCATCAGCTCAACAAGGGTAACGCCTTTTATATCCCTGATTCGATTCATTTTTCAATTCCCACAACCCTGTCTACTACTACGGAGACGCTCTTCAGGGTAGATGTTCCTGCTGAAAGTTTTGCTTGCACACCTCCTACAGTTGTATCCACTGGTTCTGGGTCTATCCAGTAGACTGTAACAAATATCTTTCTCCTTTCCTGAGCGCCTGTGCATGAAAGATAGACAATACTCCATACTGCATAATAGGTTGTATTGTTCTCGAATCTTACAGGAGGTATCTGGTCATAATCAGTATTATTTGCAGGATGGTCTATGGATGGATTTGCCGCTGGATTTATGGTGATACCGTTTTTACAACTTGTGTCAAGCCAGGTTTTATTCTCAGTTTTATTCTCACAACTATTGTTATCATACATATAAAGAAGACCATTATTCCATGGATCTGTAAACTCTGTATAGCCTGTTGGGTCCTGATTAATAGTGCCTCCAAGGGTACCACTGCCACAGGCAGTGCATCTCCTCAATGAACCGTTGGCTGGGTCAAAACCTGCGCATTTATCATTGCCAGACCTTGGCATTATGAGAGAAGAATTATCAGATACCTTTGAGAGCTTTTCTGCAATGTCCTTTGCAATACTGTATCCTATGTTAGCCTTCTGGGTATAAAGGTTTGTCTGTATGATTGTACTCGCCCAGGCAAAAAAGCCAAGGGTGACTATCGTTAGGATAGTTATGGCAATGAGCATCTCTACAAGGGTATATCCTTTATTCATACCTTATCCTTCCTGCTGGATTAATAACAATCTGTCTGTTTAATTCACCTACATCAAAGTTATTATTACTATTTTCATCATAAAACACAGTGAAGGTTCTTCCATTTACTGCCCAGTTCGAAGTTCTCGGGAATCCCATCCTGTCAAACCATAATTCTTCTCCATTCGCTGGACAGTAAGGAGATATCTTG
>DAISHO010000285.1:0-2982 GCA_036822495.1 Thermodesulfovibrionales bacterium | reverse complement strand
TCCTTTCAAACAGGGGGCAACCCATGACCAGACAGCGTTTCTGGCAGGCATTGAAGAGGTATGCAACACTGGCAGGCATAGAGCTCTCTCCCCATGTCCTCAGGCACTCCTTTGCAACCCATCTTCTTGAAGGCGGTGCAGACCTCAGGTCATTGCAGAAGATGCTCGGACATTCTGATATATCCACCACTCAGATATACACAAAGGTTACAACCGATAGATTAAAAAAGGCCTATCTCAAACATCATCCAAGGGCCTGATAAGAGACCATATTTTATTTTCCTTTTGAAATCAACTTATCAATTGAAAGAAGTCCTCCTCCCTTAATTAAAAGGGCGAGACTTATCCCAACCACAAGGATATGGTATTCAAAGCCCTCACCCTGCTGGGTTCCAAACCAGTTCATAAAAAAACCGTTCTTAAGATGATTCATATATGCGCAGACAGCCATTGAGGTACCGATAGCAAGGGCGCAGAGCCTTGTTAGGAAACCAAACACAAGGCCGATTGAGCCGAGGAATTCTGTAATCATCAGTAATAGGGTTAGCCAGACAGGAAAATGAAGATTTGTGCTGAAAAACTCCATTGTCTTAAAAAAACCACCACCGCCATACCATCCAAGGACCTTCTGGGCACCATGTGGAAAGACTACTATCCCGAGGCTCAATCTCAGGACAAGAGAAGATAGATTATTGTCTGTCTTTAAGAGTAACTTCATAATTCAAACCCTCCTGATATAGTTTAGTTCCTTAAGCCTAATTTTAAACTATTTTAAACTATGTTGGATAAAAAATTTTTAAAACAGGTATTCACATAAGCAAGACTTGTGCCAGACGCCTTTTCAGTATATTTATATATTTAAAAGAGGTTGACAAAGGGACTTGTGTTAGTGTATAAAATTCCCATGCCTGGAACTTATATGCCATCAGAGTATTTGCCAGTCCTTATCTTTATGTTACTTGCCTCCGCTATGGGCATTGGTATCCTCATTGTTGCCTCTTTCTTCAGACCGAAGAGACCTTATGCTGAAAAACTCATGCCCTATGAATCAGGTATAACACCTGTTGGTGAGCCAAGATACAGATTCTCTGTGAGATTTTACATAATTGCCATGCTCTTTGTAGTCTTTGATGTTGAGGCAATATTCCTTTATCCCTGGGCAATCATATTTGATAAACTCGGTCTCTTTGCATTTATAGAGATGGTAATATTTATCATTATACTTCTTGCAGGTTATTTATATGCCTGGAAAAAGGAGGCCTTTAGATGGGATTAATTGTAGATACAGCTGTTGAACTTATAGAGGTTGAGGAAGGCATAAAGATAATACCTGGAGCAAATACAATAATTACGACCCTTGATAAGATAATCAACTGGGGGAGGGCCTCTTCTCTCTGGCCAGTAACATTCGGACTTGCCTGCTGTGCTATAGAGATGATGACAACCGGTTCAAGCCATTATGACCTTGACAGATTTGGTGTTATATTCAGGGGTTCTCCGAGACAGGCTGATTTTATGATAGTTGCGGGAACGGTTACAAAGAAGATGGCACCTGTTGTAAGAAGGGTCTATGATCAGATGCCTGAACCAAGGTATGTTATAGCAATGGGAAGTTGTGCCTGCTCGGGTGGTATATACAATACCTATTCTGTTGTTCAGGGAGCTGACAGCTTTCTTCCAGTAGATGTCTATGTGCCTGGCTGTCCTCCAAGACCTGAGGCCCTTATGCACGGGATACTCAAGCTTCAGGAAAAGATTAGAAAGGAGCACATGAGATGGAGCCCCTTCAGATAGCAGGCATACTTAAAAATAGATTTCCTGAAGAGGTAAAGGAGATAAAGGAATTCAGAGGTCAGGTCTCTGTTGTTGTTAAAAGGGACAGGATTATTGACCTGATAAAGTTTCTCAAAGAAGAACCCGAGATACAGATGGATTATCTCAGGGACCTTACAGCTGTTGACTGGCTTGGTAAAAAGGTCCCGAGATTTGAGGTTGTTTATCATCTCTATTCTATAAAGTTCAGGCATATGATAAGGATAAAGGCTGAGATGCCTGAAGAAGACCCTGTTATAGATTCTATTGTGCCTCTATATGCAGGCGCAAACTGGCATGAGAGGGAATGCTTTGATATGTTCGGGATTCAGTTTAGAGGACATCCTGACCTCAGAAGGATTCTTTTGCCTGAAGACTGGGAGGGCTATCCCCTCAGAAAGGATTATCCCCTTGAGGGTTATAGAGATGAAAGGGAATGGTCAGGTTTCAAAGAGGTTCTTAAGATTGCAAAGGAAAACAGAAAGTATGACTGGTATGGAGAAGAGAGATGAACGATACAGTTATTAAAGATATAGCATCCAGACGCAGAGAAGAGATACGCTCTGGTCTCAAGACAAAAGAGCTTGTTCTAAGCATGGGGCCTCAGCATCCATCAACTCATGGAGTCCTGAGGCTTGTCCTTGAGCTCGATGGAGAGACTGTTGTGAAATGTACTCCTTATGTTGGCTATCTCCACAGGGGCACGGAAAAACTCTGCGAGCACAGGACCTATCTAAATGCCCTCCCCCTTTCTGACAGGCTTGACTACATAGTCTCCATGGCAAATAATGTTGGTTATGTCCTTGCTGTAGAGAGGCTTTTTGGTATAGAGGCACCTCCAAGGGCAAAATACATAAGGACCATTGTCTCTGAGATGGCAAGGATCTCTGGTCACATCATCTGGCTTGCAACCCATGCCCTTGATATTGGTGCGATGACGGTCTTTCTTTATTCCTTCAGGGAAAGGGAATGGATTCTCGACCTTTTTGAACACCTCTGCGGAGCAAGGCTCACAACAAGCTATCCAAGGATTGGAGGTGTGAGAAATGATGTTACAGAGGAGTTTCTTGACAGCCTCTATGAATTTACTGAGGAATTTCCAAAGAGGATAGAAGAATACGAGACCCTTATAGACCAGAACAGGATATGGCTTCAGAGGACAAAAGGTAT
>DAISHO010000284.1:0-2988 GCA_036822495.1 Thermodesulfovibrionales bacterium | reverse complement strand
GGTGCTGAATATAACATGCCCTTACCAGACTGGGAAGTCTTTAATGCCATAGGCAGGAATGTCGGGCTTAATATGCCCTACAGGTCAATAAATGATATCTGGTTGGAGATATGCAGTGTATCAGGTCTTCATAAAGCCCTTTCTCCATCAGTCCTCAAAAGGGGACTCCTCTGGCCTTATCTTGGAGAGCCCCTGAGGCATACCATACCTGTTACAGAAGAATGGCTTAAGGGATTGAAAGGCGAAACTCTCTCTGAGAGGGGAAAGGGAGGGTTTAAAATAATAGTTGAAAAATTCCCCCATCTTTCTGCTACAATTAGCAGGTATTCTAAAGCTTTAAATTTAATAGGAGGGTCCTCAGTATCGATGGCCCAAGGGACAGCAGAGGCTCTCAAAAGAAGGATTTCAGGATTTAGTAGCGAAGTAACAGTTGAGGTTACTATCTCAGGTACTTATGGAAGCATAAATCTACCACTGAGAATAGATCACAGAATTCCTGAAGATATAATACAGATACCTTTTTACATTGAAGGCAAAGGTATCTATGAGATAACAGATTTTTCAAGGGATATAACAGGTGCCCCTCTGTGGTCATTGAATATAAAACCCTGAGCAACCGTTTATGAGGAGGAACATATATGTCTATTATCAATGAGCCCTTTGTATTGAATATAATTTTTGCTTTTATTAAGTCCGTGCTCCTTGTATCTGTTGCCATGTTTCATGTAGCCTATGCCACCTATTTTGAAAGAAAGGTCATAGGTCACATGCAGGTGAGGCTTGGCCCTATGAGGGTTGGTCCTCATGGAATACTCCAGCCCATTGCTGACATGATAAAACTCTTCTTCAAAGAAGACATAATCCCTCAGAAGGCAGACAGGACTGTCTTTTATTTTGCACCGATTATATCCTTTGTAGCAGCCATAAGTTCATTAAGCGTTATACCCTTTTACAGGGACTGGTATGTGGCAAATATTAACATTGGCCTTCTTTTTATCCTCGCCATGTCAAGTCTTGGTGCCTATGGTATAGTGATGGCTGGATGGGCCTCCAATTCAAAGTATGCCTTTCTCGGAGGTCTCAGGTCAGCAGCACAGGTTTTAAGCTATGAGATTGCTATGGGATTGAGTCTTGCTGGTGTTATGATAATGGCTGGGTCTTTGAACTTAAGAGAGATAGTGGAGGCCCAGACGAGGTTGCCCTATGGAATGTTTGCCATTCCCCAGATACTCGGTCTCTTTGTATTCCTTGTTGCAGCCTTTGCAGAGACAAACAGGTCACCCTTTGACCTTCCAGAGGCAGAGAGTGAGCTTGTTGCAGGATACTTTGCTGAATACTCAGGCTTCAGGTTTGCCCTTTTCTATGCCGGTGAATATGTTGCCATGATAGTCATGGCATCACTTCTCACGGTCTGTTATTTTGGTGGATGGACCCTTCCACCAGTGCTTGTGAAGGTTTTTCCATTTCTTGGAGTAATCCCTGGCATCCTGTGGTTTGTTCTTAAGGTCTATTTCTTTATCTTTCTTTATTACTGGATAAGGGCAACCCTTCCAAGATACAGATATGACCAGCTCATGACAATTGGATGGAAGGTTCTTATACCTTTAAGTCTTGTAAATATATTACTCACAGGGACATTGAAGGTCCTTATAGGCTAAAGATAGGCTACAGGCTTTAGGCTTGAGGCTGAAGAATAGCCTTCAGCCTAAATCTGAGTGGAGGATTTATGAACATAAAGGGATTTATTCAAAAGGTCCTTTTTATTGAGATCCTTAAGGGCATGGCCCTCACCCTAAGCAGGCTTTTTACAAGGGCAGTTACAAGACAATACCCTGAAGAAAAGAGACCAGCCCAGCCAGGCTTCAGGGGGCTTCATGCCCTTGCAAGAAGGCCTGATGGCACTGCAAGGTGTGTTGGATGCGGTCTCTGTGCTGCTATCTGCCCTTCAGAATGCATTCATGTCTATACAACAGAAGGGCCTGATCATCAGAAGGTTGTGGAAGGTTATGAGATTGAGGTCTTGAGATGTGTTTACTGTGCTCTGTGTGTTGAAGCCTGTCCCTTTCAGGCAGTAGTCCTTACAGAGCATTTTGAATACTCAAACTATTCAAGAAAGGATTTTCACATGACCATGGACAGGCTTCTTGAGAACTGGGATAAATACATGGCTGGTGAAAAGGGTGAGGAATACTTTAAGAGATTCTGGCATCCCCTGAGTAATGATTATAAGGAATACGAAGGACAACCTATTTTTGATCCTGAAAGATACAGGAATAAAAAGAAAAGATTGAGGGATATCAGGGGTATCTGGCTTATACACGAGGAAGGAGGAAGACAATGATGCATCAGCTATTTTTTGCCTATCTTGCAGTAGCCATCCTCGGGCTTTCTTTATTTATCATTACAAGGAGGAATCCTGTTCACAGTGTCCTTGGCATGCTCTTTATGTTCATCCATGTGGGTGCCCTTTATCTACTTTTAAATGCAGAATTTCTTGCTGCCACACAGGTAATTGTTTATGCTGGTGCAATCCTTGTCCTCTTTCTTTTTGCAATAATGATCCTGAATATCAGGGAAGAACTTGAAGGCGAGCTCTTTACAGGTTCGTGGGTAATGGCTATACCTGTTGGTGTTGCCCTTTTAATAATGCTCCTTATTGGTCTCAGGTCAATCAGACCAGGATACAGTGGTACCCACACCATTGAATATATAAAGACCATGACCCATACAAAGGCCTTTGGGAAAGAGCTTTTTACTAATTACCTTTTGCCCTTTGAGGTAGTCTCTGTTATATTGCTTGTTGCTATTGTGGGTGCTATTGTACTTGCAAAAAAGAAGCTGTAGGAGGTAAAGATGGTAGAGCTTCACTGGTATATATGGCTGAGTCTTGGTGTCTTTATAATTGGACTCACGGGTTTTCTTACAAGGCGAAATCTTATTGTTGTATTCATGTCCATTGAACTCATGTTAAATGCAGTAAACATAAAC
>DAISHO010000283.1:0-3032 GCA_036822495.1 Thermodesulfovibrionales bacterium | reverse complement strand
TATAAAAGAAGACAGAGATACCAGTGATAATGGAGTGACCTATGATAAGGATCAGATATTTTTTCATCAGGATATTTTAACATAAAATTATGAAAGCCTATATCCTTAGAGAATACGGTTCCTGGTCTGTTTTTATCTTCAGCTTCCTTGCAGGCATTATAGCGGCTTCAGATAAGGCTATAGGCCTCAATACACTCTTTTTATTTATAGGCCTTTCACTTCTGTTTAACTCCAAACAGGCCCTTGTAACAGGACTAAGATTAAAAAACAGGTTTGCCTGGTTTGTCTTTTCTTTTCAAATCCTCTCAGGATTAATGCTTCTCTATTTCTCAATAAACAGTTACTTCGCCCCCAGCGAGCCTCAGATATTAAAGCTCTATGCCTTTGGTTTGATACCTCTTATCTATCTCCTTTTTTTGTTAATTCTTGGTGAGCATAACCTTTTTACAGAGATTGCTGGCTTTCTAAGTCTCTGTCTATCTTCACTTATTGCATACTTTTCTGTTACGAAATTAATTAATATTAACCTCTACATTATGGTCTCCCTATTTTTTGTTGCTGGGGTATTTAAGGTAAGGGTTCAGTTGAAGAAAGGATTTCTGGAGAGGCTCATGAGCATTCTTTATCTTGTCTTTATCTCTCTGCTCATCCTTGTCTTAAAACTTCCCTTTTTGCCCTTCTTACCACTTATTGATAATCTCGTATTCAGTCTCTTCCTGTATAGGACAAAACTTAAGACAACAGGATGGATTGAGGTTATGAAGGGTCTTGCCTTTCTGGGGTTTCTCTTTGTAGTCTCCTCTGTATGATAAAATAAACTTATGTTCAGGAAGCAGGAGAGGATTGCTGTTAGGGGGGTGAACTGGATTGGCGATGCTGTGATGACCATTCCAGCCCTCAGGGCAATAAAAAAGTACTTCAATGAAGCTGAAATAAATCTTATCTTAAAACCATGGGTTGCCCCTGTTTTTTATGATAATCCCTTTGTAGATAATATAATCCTCTATTCTGCTGAGTACAATAGTATAAGTGGAAAATTCAGATTTGCCAGGCTCCTCAGAAGGGAATCCTTCTCAAGGGCTATCCTCTTTCAGAATGCCTTTGATGCTGCCCTTATAGCCTTTCTTGCAGGCATACCTGAACGGATTGGTTACCAGAGGGATATGAGGGGACCGCTTCTTACAAAGCCTATTCCCTACAATGGTGAAGATCGGACGATGCATCATATTGATTATTACCTTGAGCTCCTCAGAAGGGCTGGTATTCGTGCAGAGTATTCAATTCCATGGATCAGGCTGAGCCTTGATGAAAGGGCAGAGGCAAGAAGGAGACTCTCAGCATTAAATAGACCTCTTCTGGGAATAAATCCAGGTGCTACCTATGGGTCTGCCAAGAGATGGTTTCCTGAAAGATTTGCGATGGTAGCTGATTTATTTGTAGAGCTCACAGGAGGAAGTGTTGTGCTTCTTGGTGGTGAAAAGGAGATAGAAATCGCAAAGCAGATCAGAAGAAATACAAGGAGTGAAGCTCTCCTCATACTTACAGGAAAGACCACATTAAGGGAGCTCATAGCACTAATCTCTGAACTTGATATACTCCTGAGCAATGATTCAGGGCCAATGCATATTGGCTATGCTGTTGGGACTCCTGTTGTTGCCCTTTTTGGCTCAACAGACCCGGCCCTTACAGGACCAAAGGGATATAGAGATGTGGTGATAAAGAAAGACATGGATTGTAGCCCCTGTTTTAGAAGAACCTGTAATGATATGAAGTGTATGGAGGCCATAACAATAGATGATGTTATGGATGGCATTAAGGGTTTAGCTCCTGAAAACAGGGCAGTATTTTTTGACAGGGACGGAACATTATGTAAGGATACAGGTTATCTCAATGACATTGCACGGCTTGAGATATTCGAAGACATTAAAGCCCTGGAAGGTCTGAAGGAGAAGGGTTTTAAGCTTATAGGTGTTACAAACCAGTCTGGCATAGCAAGGGGTATTGTTAAGGAGGAGATAGTAAGAGAGATAAATCAATTCTTTATTGACAGATATGGATTTGATGATTTTTATTACTGCCCCCATGTCCCTGACGATAAGTGTGAATGTAGAAAACCAGAACCTGGCATGGTGCTCAGGGCAAGGGCAGAACATAAGATTGACCTGAGGAGTTCCTGGGTAGTTGGAGACAAACATTCAGATATATTGCTTGCAAAGGCAGTTGGTGCAAGGTCCATACTCCTGAGGACGGGCGAACTTATGGAATATCCTACCGCAGATTATGTGGTCAATACACTTTCAGAGGCTGTGAAGATTATCCTGGATGCCTGAAACATGGGTTCCTATCTGGTGGCGCAAGTAACAGCTGACTTAGAATGCCCATTGTTTTTTGGGATATTGACTTGTTATAATAATTTGCGTAAAATATGCAATTCAGGTTAAACCTTTTCTTTTATTATAAAAGCCACCGTAGCTCAGCTGGTAGAGCAGCTGATTTGTAATCAGCGGGTCGGGGGTTCGAATCCCTTCGGTGGCTCCATATAAAGGCTTATATAGGAGGAGAGGTTCCCGAGTGGCCAAAGGGAGCAGACTGTAAATCTGCCGGCTTAAGCCTTCGGAGGTTCGAATCCTCCCCTCTCCACCAGGATTTTAGAAGATTTAATTGCATGCGGGAGTAGCTCAGCGGTAGAGCGTCGGCCTTCCAAGCCGAGGGTCGCGGGTTCGAATCCCGTTTCCCGCTCCATGCCCATGTAGCTCAGTTGGCAGAGCACGTCCTTGGTAAGGACGAGGTCACCGGTTCAATCCCGGTCATGGGCTCCATGGTGAAAAGAATATGGTAAATATTTTATAATTAAAAACGGAGTTTTTGAAGAGGGATAGAGGGCTGCTGGTTCAGGGTTTGAAAAGAACAAAAATTCATCTGTAATTTTATATGAAGCATCAGGAGAAGGGAAACATGGTTTCCCCTTTTCATAATTATTTAAAGCAGGAGGACTTATGGCAAAGGCTAAATTTGAGAGGGTAAAGCCCCAT
>DAISHO010000282.1:0-3048 GCA_036822495.1 Thermodesulfovibrionales bacterium | reverse complement strand
TTCTTGGTATTATAATAGGAGGTCTTTGTATAATTGGTGACCTTATTGAGTCTATGTTCAAGAGGGATGCAGGTGTTAAGGATTCGGGTAATCTTATCCCTGGCCATGGAGGTATTCTTGACAAGATAGATTCAGCCCTTCTTGTAGCACCTTTTCTCTACTGGTATCTTGTAAGATTATGAAAAACATAAGTATCCTTGGTTCAACAGGTTCTATTGGTAGAAACACCATTGAGGTAGTTAGACGCCACAGGGATAAGTTTAAGATTATCGGTTTATCTGCAAAGAGCAACATAGAGCTTCTTCTGAAACAGATTGAGGAGCTTAAGCCAGAGATTGTTGCTGTCGGAGATGAAGAGACTGCCAGGACACTAAGGAAAAAGGTGAATGTTGAGGTTCTTTCAGGGACAGAGGGGCTTATTGCTGTGGCAACCCATGAGAAGACAGACTTTGTACTATCAGCAATTGTTGGGGCAGCAGGCCTTATCCCAACCCTTTCTGCAATAAAACTTGGAAAGACCATTGGTCTTGCGAATAAAGAGGCCCTCGTTATTGCGGGTAATATTGTAACGGAAGAGGCAAAAAAACATTCAGCAAGGATAATTCCTGTTGATAGTGAACATTCTGCTATATTTCAGTGTCTTGAAAACAGGAGGACCTCTGAGGTAAGAAGGATTATCCTTACTGCATCAGGTGGGCCCTTTAGGGGAAGGTCTAAAAAGGAGCTTCAGGAGGTAAAGGCTGAGGATGCCCTCAGACATCCTAACTGGAAGATGGGAGCAAAGATTACAGTGGACTCTGCTACATTAATGAATAAAGGCCTCGAGGTCATAGAGGCCCACTGGCTTTTTTGTCTGCCTCCAGAAAAGATAGAGGTCTTAATCCATCCAGAAAGTATAATCCATTCCATGGCAGAATTCTCGGATGGAACAATCCTTGCTCAGCTTTCAAGGCCTGATATGAAGGCTCCTATTGCCTATGCCCTTTCCTATCCTGAGAGGCTTTCTGATGTAGTGGAGCCCCTTGATTTTAATTCTCTACGGAGCCTTACCTTTGAACCTCCTGACAGGGAGGTATTCCCCTGCCTTGACCTTGCCTTCACTGCCCTTAAAGAGGAGGGGACCTTCCCGGCAGTCCTTAATGCTGCCAATGAGGTTGCTGTGGAGGCCTTTTTAAAGGAAAAGATTGGATTTAATGATATTCCGCTTCTCATTAAGAAGATTCTGGATAAACACCAGAAAAGGCCCTGCAACACCATAGAAGATGTCCTTGAGGCTGATGCCTGGGCAAGAAGAGAGACAGGAAAAGAGATAAGGAGTATGAGATGACATTTTTTTATGCCATTATTCTTCTTGGGATAGTAATATTCTTTCATGAACTTGGCCACTTCCTTGCAGCTAGGCTTTCAGGAGTGAAGGTGCTGAAGTTCTCTCTTGGCTTTGGCCCAAAAATAGCTGGTATAAAAAGGAATGACACAGAATACCTCATAAGTGCAGTTCCTCTTGGTGGTTATGTAAAACTCTACGGTGAGTCGCCCGATGAAGAGATACCACAGGAAAAGAGACACCTTTCCTTTACCCACAAACCTGTATCTCGAAGGGCCTTTATTGTATTTTCAGGACCATTTTTTAATCTTTTGCTTGCAGTAGTAATTTTTGCTGGAGTTTATACAGCAGGCATAACTGTCCTTACTTCAGAGATAGGTGAGGTGATGAAAGACTCTGTTGCTGAGAGGGCAGGACTCCGTGCTGGTGACAGGGTGATTGAAATAGATGGCCAATCAATAACTGCTTGGGATGAACTTGCCTCTCATATTCAGAGAAGTCCTGAAAAGCCAATTAATATTAAGGTTAAAAGGCAGATTGGTGGCGGAGTAACAGCTGAGGAGATAATTGTATTAACTGTTACTCCGAGAAAGGAAAAGGTAAAGAATCTTTTTGGCGAGGAGATAGAGATTGGCCTTATAGGCATTAAGCCGTCAGATAAGACCTTTAAAAGGAAACTCAATCCCATAGAGGCCTTTAAACAGGGTTTCCTTAAGACAGCTGAGGTGACCTACCTGACAATTTTATCCATTGTGAAACTAATCCAGCGGGTGATACCCATTGAAACCCTTGGCGGACCCATAATGATATTTGATATAGCTAAGAAGTCTGCTGAGGCAGGTGCTATGAACTTTTTTGCCTTTATGGCCCTTATAAGCATTAACTTAGGAGTGCTTAATCTCCTGCCAGTACCCATTCTTGATGGTGGTCATCTGTTATTGTTCCTTATAGAAAAAATAAGAGGAAGACCCCTCAGTGAGAGGTCTGTATCAATAGCCCAGAAGATTGGCCTTGCCTTTATTATCCTCCTTGCTACAGTGGCCTTTTATAACGACATAATGAGACTTATTAAAGGCAAAGACATACCCTGATGGCAAAGAATACAAGACCAGCTTCATTGAGATTTCAGATCTCTTCGGGTGGAGTTCTTTTTAAGAAAGGGCCCGAAGGCATATATGTCTGTATGATCAGACCAAAAGGGAAATTAGTCCTTACCCTTCCAAAGGGTCTTGTTGATAGTGGTGAAGAGCCTGAACTTACTGCCCTCAGAGAGGTTAGAGAGGAGACAGGTCTTCAGGGAAGGATTATAGAAAAGCTCGGAGAGGTTTCTTACTGGTTTTATATAAGGGAAGAGAATACCCGTTGTAAGAAGACAGTCCATTTTTATCTGATGGAATACGAAAAAGGTGACCTGAAAGACCATGACTGGGAGGTTGAGGAGGCACTCTGGTTGCCCATAGATGAGGCAATAAAGAAGGCAAGATACAGGACAGACAAAGAGATTCTTAAAAAAGCTAAAGAGGTTCTTGAAAGGCATGAACAAGATTTATAAGGGTTTTTCAGAGGAACTCAAGGCTATTATTGATAAGGCAAAGGCATCTAATAAAAGGATAGTATTTACAAATGGGTGCTTTGATATTATCCATAAAGGTCATGTGAGGTATCTGAGACAGGCAAAGGCAATGGGAGATATCCTTATTGTGGGTCTCAATTCTGACAGCTCT
>DAISHO010000281.1:0-3054 GCA_036822495.1 Thermodesulfovibrionales bacterium | reverse complement strand
GCTACAGGCTATTTGAGGCCTTATGCCTGTTTTAAAAGCCCCTTTCAATTTGTTAGTGATTTTAACAGAAAAAACAGCAGGTAGCAGTTGTCAGCTTACAATTCTGAGACTTCCATTCTATCGCCACCCTTTTCAATGGCAACTCTGAGAGACCTTTCAATATCTCTCTGAAATTCTTCGGGTGACTGACCTTTGTAGATACCGGTACCAATGCTAACAGTAACCCTTCCCTTTGGCTGAGTCTCTTCATACATAAAGGGATATTCCCTTATCATATTAAGAAATCTCTTTGAAATCTCAATAGCGGGTTCTAAAAGGGTATTCGTAAAGATTATGGCAAAGGAGTCATTCCCATATCTACAGATTATATCTGAACCTCTCAGGTTCTTTCTGAGAAGCTCGGCAAGCTTTTTAAGAATCAGATTGCCATAATAGATACCATTTCTCTCCACATAGTGACCAAAATGGTCTATATCAATTATGGAGAGTGCCAGAGGTATCTTATATCTTCTCGACCTCAAACATTCCTGAGCAAGCCTTAAATGGAAGTATCTGTGATTGAAAAGGCCTGTAAGTTCGTCAATGAGTCCAGCCCTTTTGGGATGAAGAAGTTCAAGTTCTCTTAAGTGGGTAAGGAGGTCTTTTGTGTTCAAGGCATCCTTCTTGAGAAGTCTCTCAATAAGGCCAGAGACCTTTAATCTTTCCTGAATAGAAAGGTCTTTATCTGTAAGACCGAGTATCAGTATATCCTTTGTAGCAGGATGGGTTCTCAAATCCTTTATAAAGGAAGCGGCATCCTCACCAATTGTGAGGTCAACAATGGCCACATGGGGCCTGATCAGTAATGCATTTTTGTATGCCTCTTCTACATTAGAAAAGGCATGAAGGACAAGACCTTCTTTGTCTGTAATCCTTTTTATATCAAGCATGCACTTATCATCAATCCTGGAAATGCAGAATACATTAACAGGTAGTCTTTTTCTCTTCTGCATGAAGGAGAGTTCACTGAGTTTTTTTAGGAAGGTGGATTTATCAGCAGGCTTTACAATATAGTCTGTTGCACCGAGGGCAAAGGCAAGTTCCCTCTCTTCAACAATCGAGTGTATTATAACAGGTATCTCCTGAGTCTCTGGATCTGTCTTTAATGTCTGAAGAACCTCCCACCCATCCTTTTCAGGAAGCATTATGTCAAGGATCACTGCAAAGGGTTGTCTCTCCTTTATTATCCTGAGGCCAGCCTCACCAGTTCTTGCATATTCAACTCTGTATCCGACCTCTTTAAGGTATAGACCGATTAACTCTGCAGTAGGAATATCGTCCTCGACAATAACGATAAGGGGTGACTCTTTTTCAGAAAATGCAGGCCTCTCCTCCCTTTTAATGAGTTCTTTAACCTCCATATGTTCTGGAAGATAGACATGAAAGACGGACCCTTTGCCAGGCTCACTCTCAAGTTCAATATGTCCACCGTGGAGCTCCACAAGCTTTTTTGTCATTGGAAGCCCTAAACCTGTGCCTTCTGTTGAGCGAGAAGGGTCAAGCTGTTCAAATTCTTCAAATATCCTATCTCTCCCCTCTTCCGGAATGCCCGGACCAGTGTCCCAGATTGAAAACCTGAGAAATCTCTTTCCTGAAGGAGTCCACGGAAATGGCCTATCCATATACTGAGCCTTTATACCAACCCTTCCACCTTCGGGTGTAAACTTTACAGCATTGCTGAGGAGATTAAAAAGAATCTGCTTAAGCTTTATCCTGTCTGCAACAAAATCCTTTATATCCTCGTTAATCTCTTTCCCTATGGAAATGGATTTTTTATCTGCCTGGGGTTTCATTACAAAGACTACCTCTTCAATAATCTGTGGAATAGAAAGGACTTCTGATACAAGACTTATCTTGCCTGCCTCTATCTTTGCAAGATCAAGTATATTATTTACAAGATGAAGGAGGTGTTTTCCAGCCTGCATTATGTGGGATATGTATTTCTCCTGCGCCTCTGTCAATTCACCATAGGTTCTGTCAAGAAAAAGTTCTGAATATCCGATAATAGAGGTTAAAGGTGTCCTCAGTTCATGACTCATATTAGAGATAAATCGGGCCTTCACCTGATTTGCCCTTTTGAGTTCTTCATTAATCTTCTCAAGCTCCCTCGTTCTTTCTATTACCTTTTCTTCGAGCATTTCATTCAGCTCCTCAAGTTCTCTGTTCTTTCTGGCAAGTTCTTCTCTTAATCTCTTCTCCTCTGTGATATCCTTACTTACGCCAACAGTGCCTATAACATTGCCCTCTTTATCTCTAAGCTGTGATATGGTAAGGCTTATATCAACAGGCCTTCCGTCCTTCCTCAAAAGCTGTGTCTCATAATTAACTACTGATCCCCTTTCCTTGAGTATCTGGAGAATCCTTTCTCTTTCCTCAGGATTTATATAAAACTCCGAGGCCTTTCTGCCCCTTATCTCTTCTTCTTTATATCCGAGGATCCTTTCACCACCTCTTGAAAATCTCACAATCCTTCCCTCAGTATCTGTTGTAGCAATCATATCCTCAGAGCTCTCCAATACCGTCTCAAGATAGCCAAGGGATTGATTAAGTTCATCAATAAGACGAAACTTCTCTATTGCATGGGCAGCAAAGGAAGAAAAGAGCTGGATAAGCCTCTTATGCCTTTCTGTAAATCTCCTCGGTTTAAAATCATCAAGATAAAGTATTCCAACAACTCCTCCATCAAGCAAAAGGGGACATGCAAGAAGGGACCTTATGCCTTCCTTTTTTATATTGGTACCTTCAAAAAGTGGGTCAAGAAGGATATCCTCCCATTGGACAGGCTCTCTCTGACTCAGGATAAAGTGGCTGAGGCCCTGAGGTCTTGGCCTCCATCTTCTTTCCCTGAAGAATTCCTCGCTAAGGCCCTTGTATGCAGCCATGACCATCTCATCTCTATCAATAAGACTGATGCTACCTGCTGGCGTCTCTGTAAGAAGCATAGCAGAGCTAAGGATATTTTGAAGAACCTCATTAAGGCTCTTAGACTTTGCAATCAGAAGACTATTCTCATAA
>DAISHO010000280.1:0-3059 GCA_036822495.1 Thermodesulfovibrionales bacterium | reverse complement strand
CCATTTTCTTCACCTCCTTTAAACAACTCCCTTGTAATTTTTTTTGACAGCAATGCTATAAAATAATACCATAATCTGCAGAATTAGTGATATTGAGCGGAATATGAAACTACAACTTTTTGTGCCCCTTAAAAACAATTAAGGCCTAAAATTGCCCTATAGAAATTTAAGAAATTAGAAACCATGGCTGAGTTAGGAATTTTAATACCCCTCCATGTTTGTTTCCGTTCCTGAATTCAGGATATATGATTATGGGCATTCTTTAAAGGCTGTAATCATGGGTCTATAGCCCCGAATTCCCTTGTAGGTCATCTTTGCATTCTCCACTATCTCTCCAAAAATTTGAGATTTTTTTGGGACCCCTCCTTCCTCTGTGATAGTTGGGTCAGACCAGAGGGTTAGTTCATCCTGAGAACTTATTCGAGATACCAATTGTTTGCTTCCTACCTGCACCTCGGAGGTGAAGGTTTTTCTGGGGCGGTTTTAAATTTCTAAGTTTTTCTATCGGCAAGCTGGGGTTAAGGCAAATACTTGACAAAATTAGTAAACTATTTATATCCTATCTTATGCTCAGGCTTTCAACAAGGGGACAGTATGGTGTAAGGGCCATGTATGAGATAGCAAGGGCCTATCCACAGCCAGTTACGATTAAGGAGATATCAGAGGCCCAGAGTCTATCTATTCCCTATCTTGAGCAGATCCTTAACAGATTAAAGCACGGTGGTCTCGTTGTCTCTATTAAAGGTCCTGGTGGTGGTTATGTCCTTAGCAAAAGGCCTGAGGAGATAAATATTATTGATATACTACGGGAGCTTGAGGGTCCCCTTGCCCTTACATCCTGCCTGAACCCTGAAGAAGGTTGTGTGCGCGTTGAGGGATGTGTGACCCATCTTTTGTGGAAGAGGCTTGGAGAACAGATAGAAGGATTTCTCAGGACTATTACCCTGAGGGATTTGCTTGGATTTGGTACACAGTTGTCGGAAATTGGAGGTCGAAGGTCAGAGAATGTCAAAGCTCAAGTTTGTAGAAAACATTAAGGCAGACCTCACAGCAGATATAGTATATATGATGTGCCCGATGCATCTCCTTAAGCTGCAGGAGATGATTAAAAAGGTGGAGCCTGGTCAGGTCATTGAGATAATAACAGATTATGACGGCGCCCTTGAGGATATACCTCAGTGGTGTGAGAAGACAGGCCATGAGTTTATAGGTGTTGAGGACGATACAGACTTCTTTAAGTTTTATATAAGGAGGACAAAATGAAGGCCTATTTTGACCATGTGGCAACAAATCCCCTTGACCCAAGGGTCCTTGAGGCAATGATGCCCTATTTCAAGGAAGAATTCGGAAACCCCCAGAGTGTCTATGACCTCGGCATAAGGGCAAGGGAGGCAGTAGAGAAGGCAAGGGAAAAGGTGGCAGCACTCATAAATGCAAAGCCCTCTGAGATTATCTTTACATCAAGTGGTGCTGAGTCAAACAACTTTGCCTTAAGGGGCATTGCCCTTGCAAGACAGAATGAAGGAAGGCATGTTATAGTCTCAAAGGTGGAACACCATTCCATACTCAATTCAGCAAGGTTTCTTGAAAAGAGTGGATTCACCGTAACCTTTCTTCCTGTAGATAAATACGGAATGGTTGATCCTGATACAGTAAAGAAATCCATTACAAAAGAGACAACCCTCATATCCATTATCCATGCAAGCAGTGAGGTTGGGACAATTCAGCCAATAAAAGAGATAGTGAAAATAGCAAAGGAGCACAACATTGTGGTTCATACTGATGCAGTTGCCTCAACAGGCAATATCCCTGTTGATGTGAAAGAACTTGGTGTAGACCTCCTGAGCATGGCTGCCCATCAATTCTATGGCCCAAAGGGTGCAGGAGCCCTCTATGTGAGAGAAGGACTTAGGATAGTGCCCCTCATATATGGAGGCATTCAGGAGGGTGGAAGGCGGGCTGGAACAGAGAATGTCCCTGCCATAGTTGGCATGGGTGTGGCAGCAGAACTTGCAAAAAAGGAGCTTCCAGAAAGAATGGCTCATGTAAAAAGATTAAGGGATAAGCTCGTAAAAGAGACTATGGCAAGGATTGAGAATATCTATTTTACAGGCCATCCTGAGGAAAGGCTGCCAGGTCATGCGAGCTTCTGTGTGGAGTTTATTGAAGGAGAGGCAATGCTCCTGATGCTTGCAGCAAAAGGCATTTATGGAGCGAGTGGTTCTGCCTGTTCGAGCAAGGCCCTTAAGGCCTCACCAATTCTTTTGAGCATGGGTATTCCTGCCCAGCTTGCCCAGGGCTCTGTTGTTTTTAGCCTTGGCAAAGACAATACAGAGGAAGAGATTGATTATTTTATAAATGAATTTCCCCAGATAATAAAGAGACTGAGGGAGATTTCACCATACCAGAAAGGCTGGGAGGAGGCTGGTTCTCCAGCCTGTAAACCTGAATAGAAGGAGGTTTCACTATGTATAGTCAGAAGGTAATGGAACATTTTATGAACCCAAGGAATGTGGGAGAGATGCCCGATGCTGATGGAATTGGCACAGAGGGTAATCCTGTTTGTGGAGATGTGATGAAGCTTTATATAAAGGTTAAGGACGACAGAATTGTTGATGCAAAATTCCAGACCTTTGGTTGTGGGGCTGCTATAGCAGTATCGAGTATGATTACCGAGATGGTAAAGGGAAAGACCCTTGATGAGGCAATGCAGATATCAAAGGAGGCTGTTGCTGAGGCCCTTGGAGGACTCCCACCCCAGAAAATGCACTGCAGTAACCTCGGAGCAGATGCCCTGAAGAAGGCAATAGAGGATTACAGACAGAAGACAGGAAGATGAATTGGTGAAGCGAGTAACAGCTGAGAAAAAGTGGCATGACAGATTATGAGACTCTTGCTATAATATAGATTTCGAATTGCCAAAACATGCACAAGATATGCGAAAGGAACGGCAGATTCCTGAAGAATGGGTGTGGCGAACTATTAATGAGCCTGATTGGGAAAATATAGAGGGTCACTGCTGTCCAAAATAAATTAAAATAGTATTTTAAAGAGGGCAT
>DAISHO010000279.1:0-3149 GCA_036822495.1 Thermodesulfovibrionales bacterium | reverse complement strand
GCAAAGTGCCTACAATAGCACAACCTGTAAGAGAGGGCAGAAGTAAGGTTGAAAAGAGGACAAAGAGTCCTGCTCTGATGGGATGTCCTCAGAAGAGGGGTGTGTGCACCAGGGTTTATACCACCACTCCAAAGAAGCCGAATTCTGCTCTCAGGAAGGTTGCAAGGGTTAGACTTACAAATGGGATGGAGGTTACAGCCTATATACCCGGTGTAGGTCATAATCTTCAGGAACATTCTATTGTGCTTATTCGTGGTGGAAGGGTTAAGGACCTCCCTGGTGTAAGGTACCATATAATCAGGGGTACCCTTGATGCAGCGGGTGTTAATGATAGACGCCAGGGCAGATCAAAATATGGTACCAAGAGACCTAAGTGAGGAATTGAGATGCCAAGAAGAAGAGAGGTAGAAAAAAGAGAGATACTTCCTGATCCAAAATATAACAATAAGCTTGTTAGCAAGTTTATCAATGTCCTCATGAGAGATGGAAAAAAGGCAACGGCTGAGAGGATATGCTATGATGCCCTTGAGATTATAAAGGAGAAGACCGGCAATGACCCGCTAAAGGTCTTTAAGCAGGCAATTGAGAATGTTAAGCCAGTACTTGAGGTCAGGCCAAGAAGGGTGGGTGGAGCAACCTATCAGGTACCTATGGAGGTTAGACCTCAGAGAAGGATTGCCCTTGCCCTCAGATGGGTAAAGGAGTTTGCTAAGAAAAGACCTGAAAAGACAGCAGCTGAACGCATAGCCGGGGAACTTCTTGACGCCTTCAATAATACAGGTGCTTCCATTAAGAAGAAGGAAGATACGCATAAGATGGCTGAGGCCAACAGGGCCTTTGCCCATTACAGGTGGTAAAACAGATGTCAGAAGTCAGAAAGCAGATGTCATATGTCAGAAATCGGAAGTCGGATGCTGAGGAACAAATTTTCCTTAAACTCTGATTTCTGACCTCCGACATCCATTTAAGGAGAGATAGCCTTGAGAATCCCCTTAGAAAAAATAAGAAACATAGGTATTATGGCTCATATTGACGCCGGTAAGACTACAACTACCGAGCGTATACTATACTATACAGGCGTTACCTACAAGATAGGTGAGGTTCATGAGGGGACTGCTGTTATGGATTGGATGCCCCAGGAGCAGGAGAGGGGAATAACCATTACAGCAGCAGCAACGACCTGTTTCTGGCGTGACCACAGGATAAATATTATAGATACCCCTGGACACGTGGACTTTACAATTGAGGTTGAGAGATCTTTAAGGGTTCTTGATGGTGCGGTAGCGGTTTTTGATGCAGTTAATGGAGTGGAACCACAGTCCGAGACTGTCTGGAGACAGGCAAATAAATATGGTGTTCCAAGAATTGCCTTCATGAATAAGATGGACAGGGTTGGGGCTGATTTTTATATGTCTGTTGATTCCATGATAGAGAAACTCGGTGCAAGGCCAGTGCCTATCCAGATCCCTTATGGAAGTGAGGATGCCTTTAGGGGTCCTATAGATCTCCTCAGGATGAAGGTTTATTTCTTTGATTCAGAAACCCTTGGCGCAAAGTTTGAAGAGGCTGATATTCCTCCAGAATATATCGACAAGGCCAGGGAATTCAGAGAGAAGATGATAGAGGCCCTTGCAGATGTAGATGAAACAATAATGGAGAAGTATCTATCAGGAGAAGAGCTTACCATTGATGAGTTGAAAAGGGCTATTCGTAAAGGCACTATCGAGATGAAGATTACACCTGTCCTTTGCGGTTCAGCCTTCAAGAATAAAGGTGTTCAGATGCTTCTGGATGCGATAGTTGATTTTCTTCCTTCCCCCGTGGATATACCCCCGGTGAGAGGGAAAGATCCTCAAACAGGAGAGGAGATTATAAGAAAGGCATCTGATGATGAACCCTTTTCTGCCCTCGCCTTTAAAATAATGACAGATCCATTTGTTGGTCAGCTTACATATGTAAGGGTTTATTCAGGTGTTCTTTCTGCTGGTTCCTATGTTTATAATGCAACGAAAAACTCAAAGGAGAGGGTTGGCAGACTTTTAAGGATGCATGCAAATAAGCGTGAGGAGATAAAGGAGATAAGGGCAGGTGATATAGGAGCGATAGTTGGACTAAAAAATACCTTAACAGGAGATACCCTTTGCGATGAAAATGCTCCAATAATACTTGAGTCAATAGAATTCCCAGAGCCTGTTATATCTGTTGCTATTGAGCCAAAGACAAAGGCAGATCAGGAAAAACTCTCCATAGCCCTTCAGAAACTCGCACAAGAAGACCCTTCCTTCAGGGTCTCCTTTAATGAAGAGACAGGTCAGACCATAATATCAGGTATGGGAGAGCTTCATCTTGAGATAATAGTTGACAGGCTCATGAGGGAGTTCAAGGTAGCGGCGAATGTTGGAAGACCCCAGGTGGCTTATCGTGAGACCATTAGAGCATCCTCGAAGTCTGAGGGTAAATTTATAAGACAGACAGGTGGAAGGGGTCAGTATGGACATGTATTCCTTGAAGTCGAACCCCTTGGCAAAGGAAAGGGTTTTGAGTTTGTAAATAAGATTGTGGGCGGTGTTATTCCCAAAGAATACATACCAGCAGTTGAAAAGGGGGTTAAGGAGGCCCTTGATACAGGTGTTCTTGCTGGTTATCCTGTAGTAGATGTTAAGGTGACCCTCTATGATGGTTCGTATCATGAGGTTGACTCTTCTGAGATAGCCTTTAAGATTGCTGGGTCAATGGCCTTAAAAGAGGCACTTAAAAAGGCAAACCCTGTCCTGCTTGAGCCAATAATGAGCGTAGAGGTGGTGACACCAGAGGAATACATGGGTGATGTAATTGGAGACCTTAATTCAAGAAGAGGTAAGATCCAGACTATGGAAAAGAGGGGCAATGCTCAGGTAATAAGGGCCCTTGTACCTCTTAGTGAGATGTTTGGATATGCCACAGACCTTAGGTCTATGACCCAGGGAAGGGCAAACTATACCATGCAGTTCGAAAGATATGAAGAGGTTCCTAAAAATATAGCTGAGGAGATTATTGCAAAAGTTAGTGGCAAATAGTTATGATAATAACCTTAATTTAAGAGATTAATTAGCTAATTTAAAGCAGGAGGACTTATGGCAAAGGCTAAATTTGAGAGGGTAAAGCCCCAT
>DAISHO010000278.1:0-3160 GCA_036822495.1 Thermodesulfovibrionales bacterium | reverse complement strand
TAAGGCATTATATGGTCATATGTTCTGGCAAGTTGGAGATCTTAGAGAATAGAATTGAGTTAATAAAACCTCACTTTAAGGAAGCCTTAGCCTCTTTAGAGATTATTGATAATGATCTTGCAGGATCTGCAATTGAAATAGTAGAGGAGTTTCTTCATAAATTAACTTCAGGCTGAAGTCTTTAGGCTGGCACCTCTCTTTTTTAGTTCAATCATTATCAAAGACACTGCAGCTGGTGTAACACCAGGAATCCTGCTTGCCTGGCCAAGGTTTGAGGGCCTTACCTCGAGGAGCTTTGAGAGAACCTCTTTCGAGAGCTTGAGAGAGGTATAATCAAAATCAGGAGGAATTGGCATGTCTTCCAGCCTTCTCAATTTTTCAGCGAGCTCAATCTGATTTTTAATATACCCTTCATATTTCACCTCAATCTCAACGGCTTCCTGTATTTCAGGTGGAAGACCATTGCTGAAGGCAATGATATCTTTATAACTTATCTCCGGTCTTTTCAGAACCTGTTCAAGGGTTAAAGGTTCTGAAACAGGCGTTGTACCAGCATTTACAAGCACAGGATTTATCTCCTCTGGTTTTACCCGTGTGGAGCGAAGTCTTTTGAGTTCCTTTTCTATTGCCTCTTTTTTCTTTAGAAGCCTTTCATACTGTTCCTCCTTTACAAGACCGATCCTGTATCCCTTTTCAGTAAGCCTCATGTCTGCATTGTCATGCCTGAGGAGGAGCCTGTATTCTGCCCTTGAGGTAAACATTCGGTAGGGTTCCTGAGTTCCCTTTGTTACAAGGTCATCTATGAGAACACCTATGTATGCCTCATCCCTTCTCAGGATAAGGGGCTCTCTGCCATGGAGTTTCAGGGCTGCGTTTATTCCAGCAATAAGACCCTGACCAGCTGCCTCTTCATATCCTGATGTTCCGTTTATCTGTCCGGCAAGAAAGAGGCCTTCTATGAGCTTTGTCTCAAGGGTGTGCTTGAGCTGTGTTGGATAAACAAAGTCATATTCAATGGCATAACCTGGTCTCATTATCTCTGCATCCTCAAGACCTTTTATTGACCTGACAAGCCTTAGCTGGACATCATAGGGAAGGCTCGTTGATATGCCATTTGCATAATATTCCTTTGTCTGAAGCCCCTCGGGTTCAAGAAAGACCTGATGCCTATCTTTGTCAGAGAATTTTACTACCTTATCCTCAATAGATGGACAATACCTTGGACCTATTCCCTTTATCCTCCCACTGTAAAGGGGCGAGCGGTCAAGGTTTTGAAGGATTACCTCGTGAGTCTTCTGGTTTGTGTAGGTTATATAACAGGGAAGCTGTGGATTTGTAATCCTTTCAGTGGAATAAGAGAAGGGTGGCGGTGGTTCATCTCCATACTGCGGCTCAAGCTGAGAGAAATCAATTGTCCTTGAGTCAAGCCTTGGTGGCGTGCCTGTCTTGAGCCTGCCAAGTTTGAAACCAAGTTCTCTGAGGCTCTTTGAGAGTCCCTTTGATGGAAACTCTCCTGCCCTTCCAGCCTCCATTGTTTCAAGGCCAATATGAATGAGGCCATTAAGGAATGTCCCTGTAGTTATAACCACTGCACCTGCCCTGTAGCGAATTCCGAGGTGGTCAATTACACCTTTCACCTTCCCGTCTTCGACAATCAGGCTCTCAACAGAGGCCTGCTTGATAATAATATTCTTCTGAGCCTCGAGGGACTTCCTCATCTCAAGCCTGTAAAGGAGCCTGTCGCACTGAGCCCTGAGGGACCAGACAGCAGGACCCTTTGAACGATTAAGTATCCTGAACTGAATCCCTGACCTGTCTGTAACCTTTGCCATTTCTCCACCAAGGGCGTCTATCTCTCTGACAATATGGCCCTTTGCAAGACCACCAATGGCAGGATTACAGGACATCTGGGCAATAGTGTCAAGATTGAGGGTAAAAAGGCCAACACTAAGGCCCATTCTTGCAACAGCAAGGGCTGCCTCACAGCCAGCATGGCCTGCTCCAACAACTATTACATCGAGTTCTCCACCGAGCATAGTTTTATTATATAATAACAGTGGGCAACTACTTCTGTCTTCTGACCTTATTTATTGAGACACCCTGTCTGGATGATGGAGGAAGAGGGGGAGGAGCAGGTTTCATAATATGAGAAAATATCAGAGGGAAAAGATCTTAGAGCTCATTAAAAAGGAACTTGAATTGGAGCCAGAAATCCTTTTTGCTCATGTCTTTGGTTCCTTTATTGAACCCGATATAAAGCATCCAAGGGACATTGACATAGGTGTTTTTATAAAAGAATTTGACCTCCTTAAGGCAGTAGATCTTGAGGTTCGATTATCAGAGACCCTTACAAGGGCTATTAAAAAGATAGCTCCTCAGATAGGAGTTGATCTGGTGGTTATAAACAAAGGAGATACCCTTTTCCTTAGAAATGTTATCAGTGGCAGATTGCTTTTTACCAGGAATGAAGACTTATGGGCAGATTTTGTTACAGATGTTTCCGTGAAAGCAGATGAGTTTTTACCCTTTTACCGGAATTTCTTTAAAGAGGCTTACATAGATGGAGATTAATCTTCAAAGAATTGGCGAAAAGCTAGCAGACCTGCAGAAAACAATAGAGAGGCTCGAGGCCTTCAAGGTTAAAGGCCGAGAACCGTTCTTTTCAAATGAGGACAATATCCATATTTTCCGATCTCATTTCCTGATAGGAATGGAGGCAGCAATAAATATCTGTTATCATTTAATAGCTAAGCTTTTCAAACTTACAACTTCAGAATATAGTGCCTGTTTTAATACCCTTTTTGAAAAGAAGATTATCTCAAAGAAATTAGAAGAAGGCCTTATTAAACTTACAGGAATAAGAAACAGGATGATTCATAGATATGAAAAGATTGATTACGAGTTTCTTTTTGACAACATTGATACAATTAATGGGATATTTAAGGATTTTAAAAAACAGATATCAGAATATATCAAAAATAAGTATCGTGAGAGCGGGATATGATAGGTAACGGCTATTCAAAACGATAGCCTTAACCTAAATTTGGTCTCATGCCCTTTCATAGCTGTCCAAAATAAATTAAAATGGTATTTTTAAAAAGGCACAAGGCCTCAAAAACACAAAAGAAGCGACAGGATTATTTTATTAGGGTATAATGAG
>DAISHO010000277.1:0-3174 GCA_036822495.1 Thermodesulfovibrionales bacterium | reverse complement strand
TTTAACCTTTTCAGTGGGGGTTCCACAAGTTCTGAGATTGCAAGACTCAGGATTCAGCAGAGCCAGCTCCTTGAGGAAAGGAAGAGGCTTGTTGATGATATAAGGCTTGAGGTGAAGAGATATTTTATAGAACTAAAGAATGCCTCCGAGAGGCTTAATGTTACTGAGAGGGCTATATCACAGGCTGAAGAGAACCTGAGGATAAATAAGATTAGATTTGAAGAAGGAGCTGGAAAGTCCACAGATGTCCTTGATGCCATTGCCCTCTTAAGTCTGGCTGAGACGAATTACTACAGGGCAAGATATGAATATCTGAGGGCAAAGGCAGGTCTTTTGTATTCCCTTGGCAAAGATATTACAACAGGATTTTGAGGGCAATTGAGCTGAAGTCGAGAAATAATTTAGGAGGTAAAGATGAAAGATAATAACAAACTTAGTGGTGAAACTAACAGTAGAAGGCTCAAATTAGCCATAATTACCTTTTCTATTGTCGGACTCATTGGTGCCCTTACACTCTTTTTCTACCTCAGATACAAATCAACACACATCACAACAGACAATGCCTATGTTGAGGGTTCAATACATATAGTAGCTTCAAAGGTTTCAGGGAATGTTTCAGCAATTTATGTAAAGGATAACCAGTATGTAAAGAAAGGTGAGTTGCTTCTCGAGATTGAACCCTTTGACTATGAGGTGAAGGTAAAGGAGGCACAGGCAGGGCTCAATGCAGAGCGAGAAAAGCTCAAAGAGATAGATGCAAGGATAGAGGCAGCAATAAGACAGCTTGATGAGGCAAAGGCAAGGTATGAGGCACAGAAGGCAAATCTTGCCCTTCAGAGGGCAAATCTCTCTCAGGCAGAACTTGACATGAAGAGGGCAGAAGGTCTTTTCAAAAAAGAGGCTATCCCAAAGGCCCAATACGACAGGGCCAAGACTGCCTATGAGGTAGCCCTTGCTCAGGTAAAGGCGCAAGAGGAGCTGGTTCGTCAGGCCATGAGTGCAATAGAGGCCCAGAGTGCCCTTTTAAAACAGGCAGAATCATTAAGACCTTTGCAAATGGCAAATATAAAACAGAAGGAGGCCCTCCTTGAGTCTGCCCGGCTCAAACAGAGTTATACAAAGATCTATTCACCCTCTGATGGATATATAACAAAGAAGTCCGTTGAAATTGGCAATCAGATAAGGGAGGGTCAGCCCCTTATGGCTGTTGTGCCTCTTGAGAATGTATGGATAGTAGCAAATTATAAAGAGACCCAGCTAAGTAAGGTGAGACCGGGTCAGAGGGTAAAGATAAAGGTTGATACTTATCCGGGCAGGGTCTTCTGGGGAAAAGTTGACAGTATAATGGCAGGTACTGGTGCGGTCTTTTCCCTCTTTCCGCCTGAGAATGCAACGGGAAATTATGTAAAGGTTGTTCAGAGGATTCCTGTAAAGATTGTCCTCGAGGGAAAGACAGATCCAGAGCATATCCTTAGAGTCGGTATGTCTGTTGTAACAACCATACTTGTTGAATGATGAATAAGTGGCTCATTACATTAACAGTGATGCTTCCAACCCTTATAGAGATCATTGACACCTCTGTTGTCAATGTCTCTCTTGACCATATAAGGGGAAGCCTTTCTGCCGGGATAGAGGAGTCCACCTGGACAATTACATCTTATCTCGTCTCTAATGCCATTATAATACCCATGACAGGATGGATTAGCAGGCGTATCGGGAGAAAGAGATACCTCCTTCTATCAATAGCAATGTTTACCTTAAGCTCCTTTCTCTGTGGTTCTGCCTGGAGTCTTGAAAGCCTTGTATTCTTCAGAATAATTCAGGGGATTGGAGGAGGTGCCCTCCAACCATTGAGCCAGTCCATACTTCTTGAGACCTTTCCACCGCATCAGCACGGCACTGCCATGGCAGCCTTTGGCATAGGGATTATGTTCGGTCCGATTGTAGGCCCCCTTCTTGGTGGATGGATAACAGACAACTGGTCGTGGCGATGGATCTTTTATATAAACATACCCATAGGGATAATATCTATTCTCATGACAATATTTTTTATAAAGGACCCTCCTTACATGAAGGGCATGAAACTAAAGATTGATTATGCTGGTATCATTCTTCTCGCCATTGGCCTTGGAGCTCTGCAGATAGTCCTTGACAAGGGTCAGAGCGAAAACTGGTTTGACTCCAGATTCATAACTACCCTTACAATAATCTCTGGCCTTAGCCTTTTGCTTTTTATAATTGTTGAGCTTTTCACAGAGACACCTGTTGTAAACCTCAAGGTCTTCAAAAACCTCTCCTTTAGCACAGGCAATGTGGTAATGTTTTTTGCCTTCTTTAATCTCTTTGGAAGCATTGTGTTATTACCCATATATCTCCAGACCCTTATGGGATATACAGCAACAAAGGCAGGTCTTGTCCTTGGCCCTGGTGGTCTCGTTACACTCATTGCCCTTCCTATTGCTGGAAGTCTTGTCCACAGGATAAACCCGAAGATAGTTCTTGGTGCTGGAATTCTTATATGTTCTTATGCAACCTATCTCATGTCTAACTTTAACCTCCAGGCTGACTTCTGGAGCATTATATGGCCAAGGATTGTACTGGGTATCGGCATGCCCTTCATATTCATATCTCTAACCTTACTAACTATGGCAGGTATAAAAAAGGAGGATATGGGAAATGCAACGGGTATCTATAATCTCCTCAGGAATCTGGGAGGAAGCTTTGGTGTTGCCTTTGTGACAACAATGCTTGGGCGAAGAGCACAATTCCATCAGTTCAGGCTTGTGGAGAACTTAACTATCTTTGACCATAGCTTTCAGTATGCAGATGAGCAGTTCTCCTTTCTCTTTGATCTCAAGGGATTTGGTCCTCTATCAGAAAAGGCAGGCCTTGGTCTTATCTACAGGGAGCTCTTGAGGCAGGCAAGCATGCTCGGATTCAATGATGCCTTCCATCTTCTGAGTGTCCTTATGCTATGTGTCTTTGTATTGATATTCCTTCTAAAAAGGCCAGCCGTATCCTCGAAACCAGGTGCAATGCATTGAATGGATAGCGAGCGTATTACTACGGTTTACCAAAACAGAAGTCGGATTTCTGATATCTGAGCTCTGTGTGGCCACGGTCAAGGGTGTTATAATGAATAATACAGGGAATGAGACAGGGGTGACTGTGAAC
>DAISHO010000276.1:0-3183 GCA_036822495.1 Thermodesulfovibrionales bacterium | reverse complement strand
GGATACTGTCTCCATCAGTATCTCCACTTGCTATGTTTGCTCCACCCGTGCCATTACATCCGTCATAGGTAGCAAGGAGCTCTCCTGTCCAAGGCGTTAAAGAGGTATTTATGTGATAGACATATACAGGTGCATTACCCCTGGCTGGTACTACAAGGACCTCAGGTATGCCGTCATTATCGAGGTCTGCTGATGTGATCCTTATGCCATTTGCACCCCTGTGTCTGAGCCTGAGACCCGTGCTTATGAACTGGCCATCTGTATATTTAAAGGCCTTGAGGTCAACAATAGGTGTTCCTGCAAACTTTCTCGTCTTTGCTGTTATTATCTCCAGGACACCATCACCGTCAAGGTCTGCAAGGCTTAGCTCTATGCCGTAGCCAGGACGATCGAAAGGACTAAAGTGACCTATAAGATTCCCCTCAGCATCTAAGACAAAGACCTTTGAAGGTGCCTTTGTATCAGGACCGGTTCCAATAACAATCTCATTTATGCCATCGCCATTCACATCACCTGTCTGGACTGTTGCACCATGTTTGAAGGGTCTTACAGATGGTATAGTGCCTATGAGGTTTCCAGTCATATCATAAACCCTTATCTCCATATCGTCTTTATTGCCAGGTCCATGGCTTGCAAGGATATGGAGTCCTTGAGGAACAGGAATATACTCTCCATTGAAAACTACCTCTGAATCAGAGAGGGTTCCAGTCTGGGGCTTTGGTGTCCTGTAACCTTTTACATGATTGAATTTTACTGTGTAGGTGCCAGATGGGGCATCTTCAATAACATAGGTTGTGCCAGAGCCCTCATAAGTAGCAGGACCTGTTATGGTAAAGGAGGCTGAATCAAGATTTGTATATACAGTTATCTTCCTTGAGGTCCTTATCTCAAGGTTTACAGTAATGGTTGCTGGGCTACCAGTGGCTCCATCTGCAGTGACTGTAATATGGCCTGTGTATCTGCCCGTGTCAAGGTTTGTATTAACAAGGATATTTGCTGAAACAGTGCTGTTTGATGGACCTGTAGTGGGTGTTATTGAGAGCCATGGGGAGTCGGAGGTAGCAGTCCAGGTCATAGAATTTGTTGGGTCATTTAAAAGGCTTATGTCAACAATAAGGGGATCTGACGGTGAACCCATCTTCTTTACAAGGTCAAAGCTTTGAGGCGATACACTGAGTGTGGGTGGTGCAATGATATGGAGTGTTACCTGAACCTTCTCGCTTCCACCATTTGAGGTTATATCTATGGAGCCTGTGTAGGTGCCCTGTGAAAGACCCGATGTATTGATAAGGAGATTTATTGCCATTGAACTACCAGGCGCAACAACACCACCTGTAGTTGATAAACCAATCCACTGGACTGAACTTGTGGTATTGAAATTAAGGTCACCTGTGCCATCATTGAATATGGTTAATTGGCCAGAAAGGCTTGCACCTGCATAAGAGGTGAAATCAAGGCTTAAAGGCTCTGCTTTCAATAAGGCATAATTGTCTATAGCTGATACATATAGGGACTTTGCAAGGCTCGATGCACTATAAAGCCTGTTATTGTTGAAGTGAATATTTACAGGATTATAATAAGGCGTATTATTGTCATAAATGGTCTTCAGATAAGTGCCATAAGAGTCATAGACAGCTATAATATTCTGGGCACTGTCTGCCACATAGACCCTTGATTCATTATCAACAGCGATTGAGGAGGCAGCTCCAACCTTTCCCTCCACCCCAAAACCATAACTGGAAAAACTCCTTATAAAATTACCATTCTCATCAAAGACCTGAACTCGCCACACATAGGTATTTGTGTAACTGCCTTCTGTAGCTACTGCACCACTGTCAAGACAGTAAATCTGGGAATTCAGAGGGTCAACAGCAATGGCTCTAAGTCCATTGAATTTGCCATATCTTACAATACCATCGCCTCCTGCATACCCCCCGAATTCCATGATTTGATTCATATTAGAGTCAAAGACTTTTACAAAATAGCCATCTGCCACATAGGTCTTTCCATTGAGAAAGGCAATAGAGGCGGCTATATCAACTATGTTTTTATAGGAGTTTATTAGATTCTTACCTGAATATACATCTATCCTGTTCTTTCCTCCCACATAGAGGTATCCAGAAGGTGAGACAGCAAGGGTGGTAGGTTTAAAGTCAATATTTATGGTATCTATAAGGGCTCCCCTGTAGTTATAAACCCTCACCTGCTTATTAATAGTATCACCAAGATAAATATTTCCACTATTATCAGTGGCTATACCTCCAGGGAATGAGGAAGACCCGATGGAGAGCAACTTGACAACCTCCGGGGCAGTTGCTGTCTCACCGAATGTATGAAAAAGGACTAATACAAGGAGACCTATAAAAACACCTGTTAAAGACCTGACCTTTCTCATGGCTCCTCCATTTATATGCCTTATCACCATTTTAATAGCAAGTTTCTTGCCATTTATAATACCTTGATTTCTTTATATATCTTCCCATTTAAACCTGCTCTTTCTCGACATTTTTTGTCACTTAAGTGTGGGAAAATCCTCACTTGTTATGACATGCAAGACATAAATCCCCTTCTGTTGGAAGTATCACAAGGAATTTATTTCTATCACCAGGACCATTTGTTTTGTGAGGGTCGTGACAGGTATTGCACTCCATACGCCCTGAGGTAAGGTTTAGCCTCGTCTGTAATATTGATGGTAACTGAGCATAAGACTTTATAGCAGGATCTGCACTTGCAGAATCTGCATATATAAACCCTACAGGATGGTCGTTCCTCAGGTCAGTACCACCTGTGCAGGTATCACCTGAACACTGGGCATCACCAATGTTAAGGGCACCTATGGTTGGGTCATTATAGGCATCACCAAACTGATTGATTAACACACCCATATCAGGCACAGGGGTTGGTCTATTTAAAAGGACATTCAAAGCACCTATACCATCATGACAGCTCAGACACAATAACGAAAACACACCTGGCTGGGGCTCGTTGCCTTTAAATGTATAGGTATCACTTGTATAAGGCTGGAATGTATTCCCGGGCAGTGCCCTGTTCCAGAGGAATCTGCCATTAAGATTGCCTGCTGAACCATATGGAGGATTGGGGTTATTTGTATAGGTCTGTTTTGTATTTGCCTGGTGGGGTGTATGACAGAAGACACAGGGATTTTCCTCCAAATACTGGAAG
>DAISHO010000275.1:2100-3187 GCA_036822495.1 Thermodesulfovibrionales bacterium | reverse complement strand
ATGGTTTTAAGGTTGTAACCATATAGGTTAAAGGAATGGTTGCCTTTTTTATCAATTGTGAAGAAACAAGACTTTTTCGAAGAGATTATTTTTGAGGAAGGGCGTGATATTGACATTATCAATTTCTATCATATAAAATTGGAACTATGAAAAGGCAGAAGACGATCTATGAGCTTCAGGCAGAAATTTGCAAGGTCCTTGCCAGCCCGAAAAGAATAGAGATCCTTAATGCCCTTAAGGATGGAGAAAAGACTGTATCAGAATTAGTAGAGATTCTTGGCATACCGAAGGCAAATGTATCCCAGCATCTTGCCATTATGAGACACAAGGGAGTTTTGAAGACAAGGAGAAAAGGTGTAAATATTTATTACAGTATTTCCCACTCAAAGATTATTGATGCCTGTAACATGATGAAGGAGGTATTGAGCGAACAGCTTAAGGAAAGGTCTAAGTATATTGAGCTTGTGTCGTCTTTGTAGGTATTAATCTCAAATAAAAAGGAGGGGTTGAAATCCCTCTTTTCTACAGCTTCTGCAATATAAAGTAAGCTTAAATCTAAAAAACTGGTGTTAAGTGCAAAGGATAAAGGTATTTCAGACTTTCAGGAAGACCCTGACTATTTTTTTAATCCTCTTCTTTTTAATCTCATCAAGGTCCTTTGCTGAACAAAGATCAGGAAATATTAAACTCAGCCTATCAGGAGGATTTTTGTCCCTTGAAGATAGTGCGGGTAGTCTTTTCGGCAGAACGGGCCTCGGAATAAATCTTTCCAGCTATCTATCTCTTGACCTGAGCCTCACCAATTCCTTTTCAAAGAATGGTGTAATTTTTATCTCCATTGATTCATCTCTTGACCTCCTCCCGGAAAAGAGGATTTCACCCTTTGCTGTCCTGGGTGCAGGCGCTGGAATTATTGATTCAGATGGTTCAACTACCACGAAGGCATTATTCAATGCAGGTATTGGTCTTCGGTATTCCCTTTATAAGGATATATTTTTAACTCTTGATATAAGAGACTTTATATTAGAAAACAGTTCTCGCAACTGGGCTGCCTCCGGAGGAATAGTCTTTTATTTTGACCCTGTCT
>DAISHO010000275.1:0-2000 GCA_036822495.1 Thermodesulfovibrionales bacterium | reverse complement strand
GGAGAGGCCATTGATAGAGGTTCGCACACCAGAGAGGCAGGTAGCTCAAGAAAAAACAATATCTGAGAAACAAGAAGAGCTATCAGCGAAATCACAGCAAGAAGAGATATTAAAAGATACAGTTGCAAAACAGGAGAGTACTTTTACAGATAGAACAGTTTCGGTTGGTGAGGGCATTTCAACCGCTGAGGTAAAAGTTGAAGGGATAGCTGAAAAGACTGGTGTGGAACAAGAGGCTTCTCAAATAGTTGTAAAGGTAGAACCGTCATCAGAGTCGGAGAGGGCTTCAGAGGCTGGAGGAAAAGATTTGTCTGATAAAAGGAGGTCCTCTATTTTTGAGGTTTCTTCAGATAAGCAGAAAAAGGCTGATTTGCCCGTTGCTCAACCAGATTTGCAGGAGAAGAGGGCAGACATGATAGGTGAGGTCTCTGCCTCTTCTACTCAACAGTTAACCGAGGTTAAGGTAATGAAGAAAGAGAAACTGGAGATTCAGGCCGTCGAGAGGGAGAGTCGCCCTGGGGAAGTGGTTGAGCAGGCAAAGGTTGAGACAGCAGAGGAAAAGATTTCTGAAAGTAAGGAGTTCGATAAAGAAGTTCCTTCCACTTCGTTATCAGACAAACCTGAGACCAGGGTAATTCCTCCTGAAGTTAAGAATATCTATCCTGATAAATCTACCACAATAGAAAGGCCTTCAGTTATCGTGGCAAGAAAGGAGGAACAGAATGGTCCTGTAAGGAATGGTGAAATAAAAAAAGAGGCCTCAAAGGATATTTCAAGCAAAACAGAGGTTGCCATGGCAACAGCAACTTCTGCAGAGAAGACAGCATTAGTTTCCGAACAAGTAACCTCTCAAGAGATAAAAGAAGAAACAGGTATAAAACCTCTATCTTTTGATGGCACTCGAGAGGGCAAAAAGGCAGAGAAATTATCAGGGGAACAAAAAGAAAAGACTACGAGGTCAGGTACAGGTGTGGGCAGGAGAAAAGATGCCCGGATGGTAGCAAAGAAGGGGACAAGGGAGAAAAAGGTTTATGAAAAGGCTGTTCTTTATGGTGAGGCGTCAGGGCAGAAACAGGCAGGACATGGCGAGCTATATGTGAAATCACAGCAAGAAGAGACAGTAAAAGATAAAGGTGCAAAACAGGAGAGTACTCTGCCTCAAGAAGAAAGAAAGGATATGCAGGAAATCCCTGTGCCCGAGGAGGAGAAGGTTACGATTAAGAAAAACAGTGCAGAGGTTGTTATAGAGTTTAACATGAAGGAAACCTCAATCAGTCCTGAAAATGAGAAGGTGTTGAAGGGATTTGTTATGACAGTCAAGGATAAGAAACCAAAGAAGATTATTATTGAAGGGCATGCCTGCGCCCACGGCCCTAAGTCGCTTAATCTTATTATTAGCAAAAAAAGGGCCCTCTCAGTTAAGAAATTTCTTCAAGACCATGGCATAAAAATGAATGTGACTGTTAGATTCTATGGAGAAGAGCGGCTCAGATTTAAAGAGATACCTACCCCTGATAATATTAATGACCCCCATGTAAGGGCAAACAGGAGGGTGAGAATAGTTGCCTACTGGTAAACCCCCATGTAAAGGATTAGAACTTAATTACAAATTCCTTTTCCTTTTCACCAAAAAGAAAGTATCTTCTCAATACAGTGACCTTTACCGAATCTCCTGCTTTTTTGTAAAAGAGGTGAATCCTCAGGTCTTCAATAGTTGTGACAGGAGAATCGTCAATTTTCAATATTATATCACCCTTTTTTAAACCTGCCTTTTTAGAGATGCTATCTTCTGGCAGGTCTACTATTATAAGCTTACCATTCTCTTCTTTAAGGCTCACCATTAACTTTGGTGCTATAATGCCTTCAAGGGGTTCAGGGTATATTATGAAGTCTGCTATGTCTCTGTCGAGCTCAGCATCAATTAGAACTACTGCATAAGAAGCCTTATTTCGTCTGAAGGCCCTTTTTGGTATTCCTGAGCCATAGGCTATATGACCACC
>DAISHO010000274.1:0-3192 GCA_036822495.1 Thermodesulfovibrionales bacterium | reverse complement strand
CTTCTCTCCATCATTAAACTGTAGAGGAACCAGAGTCCTGCTATATTCAACCATAGCTCCTCCTTCGCTTCAGGGATCATAATATACTTATCCCTTTTGTCTTCAATGCCTTATCTGGCTCAAATAACAGAAGAATTATCCTTTTAGCTCAAAGGGCACTCCACTTATACCACCAGTTACAGCGGTCGTTTCCGCTTGTCTCTTTTCCTTTGCGAGGTGAGCGAACACTGGTACATTGACCTTTCAGCTGATAATTTACAAAGGGTGCATTCTTTGAGATGTCTCTGTAGCCCATCCAGTACTGGCAGCTGGCACAGACCTTCATGGTTTTTTTGAATTCCTGGCATAAGATACCTCTGCTATCTTAACTTAAATCTCTTCAGCCTGTAAAAGGCCTCTCTCTCCCTTTCAAAGAGGTAATTTTCAATGTCCTTTATCTTTTCTTCCAGTTCAGGTAATATCCTTTCCTCAAGGACTCTTATCCTCCTTGTGGTCTTTAATATCTCCTCTGCCAGTCTTTTTATCTTGCTTTCAAAATTTGCTATCTCAAGCATTGCCTCTATAATCCTTTCGAATCCCTGAAGGGATTCTTCAAGATGGTCAGTTGATGAGACATAGTCATAAGGTCTTTCTTCTGGTTTTTTGATAGGTGATTCAAAATAGGTAATCTCCTTATAATCCAGACCCCATAGGGTCTTTCCCTTAATCTCTACAGTTAATGCCTTTTCTGTTGTAATGGAGATAGACTCAATGCCCTCGATGCCTTCATGTCCTTTGCTTAGAGAAAGCTTCTCTATAGAGCTTCCGTAGAGTCTTCTTATCTCCTCCCTTGACTTAAGAAGGGGCATTACTGTTTCGAGGAATTCTCTTATAAGGGCCTGCCTCCTCGCCTTAAGAATGGATATGCTGTTTTTTACAGACTCAGCCTTTTCTTTGAGGTTAAGGAGGTTTGTCCTTGTTGGATGTATTACAGCCATGTCAGGTCAGCCCTCTCAGCTCTGATTTCTGAGCTCCGTTCCATTATCTCTCTGTAGATAAATGGCCTTGTAGATGATGGAACAACCTCATCTTTATAGAGCTCCTCAAGGTCCTGGGTCTTCATTTCCTTTAAAAATTCTACCACCCGACTGAGGGGTGTGTAGAAATTTCTTACAAGGGCATATCTAATCCAGTATCTCAAAGACCATTTATTATGGTATGCAATGGCCTGAAGGACCTCTGGAGGTGTTGTATTTGTATTTATGAGCTTAAGGATATCTCCTTCTTTTAAGACAGGAGAGCTAAGACATGTATTAATCAGAAGGAGGGAGTTTTTTCCTTTTGCCCTTTCAAGGAGGGCAATCACCACAGCACTGCTTGCCCTTTTTGCAAGGGTTATGCGATTCCCGAGAGGAAGAGACGGAATCTTCTCTTTAATTACCTGTTCAATCTTCTGCCTTATATTTATATGGATATTCTGATTCCTTGTAAGGTCTGCAAGGTCAAAGAGCCTCAGGAATTTTATAAGTGAGAGGGTTACCCTCTGGGGTGTCTTTGGATTTTTGCACAGGGCGAGCTTCAGTCTATAACTATCCCTGAATCTTGTTGTGCTTGCAAGAAGGCTCAGACACTCAGGTGGTGTTCTCCTGTTTTCAGCAAGGGCTATTGCCATTTCTTCAGTGAAGTCCTTATGGAAGAGCAACTCTTCTATCTTATCTGGAGCAGATGGCCAAGGAAGGTTGTGCTCTTTTAAAAGTTTCCAGAGGTCCTCCATAACTAATTTTAGCACAAATTTTTCTCTTAATAGGTTATAATAATCTCCATGTCTGGCATGACAATAACTGAGAAGATACTTGCTGAGCATTGTGGTAAGGAAAGGGTATATCCTGGTGACCTTATATATGGAAAAGTAGACCTGATTCTTGCCAATGACATTACAGCACCTATTGCCATCAAGGAATTCCAGAAGATAGGAGCAAAGGATGTCTTTGACCGAAACAGGATTGCCTTTATCCCTGACCACTTCACTCCCCAGAAGGATATAAAGGCTGCTGAGCAATGCAAACTCCTGAGGGATTTCGCAAAAAATTATAACCTCGGTCTTTATTTTGAGGTTGGTAGAGTCGGGATTGAACATGCCCTCCTTCCAGAGCAGGGCCTTGTTGTGCCAGGTGATCTTGTTATTGGTGCTGACAGCCATACCTGCACCTATGGAGCCCTTGGGGCCTTTGCAACAGGTGTGGGTTCTACTGATGTGGCAGCTGCAATGGCAACAGGAGAGTGCTGGTTTAAGGTACCTGAATCGATGAAGTTTATCTTTTATGGAAAACCTGAGAAGTGGGTTGGTGGAAAGGACCTTATATTGCATGTGATAGGTGATATTGGTGTAGATGGAGCCCTCTACAGGGCAATGGAATTTGAGGGCGAGACGATTAGAAATCTTCCAATGTATGGAAGACTCACCATGTGTAATATGGCAATAGAAGCAGGCGGAAAGACAGGTATTATTGTGCCTGACAGCATAACAGAAGAGTATGTGAAAAACAGGGCAAAAAGGCCCTATAAGTTTTATAACTCTGATTCAGATGCAAATTATGTGGAAATAAGGGAGTACGATACATCAAAGATTGAGCCCCTCGTAGCGTGCCCCCATCTTCCTTCTAATGTCAGGCCAGCACGAGAGCTTACACACATAACCATTGATCAGGTTGTTATCGGTTCCTGTACAAATGGAAGGCTTGAAGACCTTAGAGAGGCTGCTACAGTCCTTAAGGGCAGAAAGGTGAATCCAAATGTGAGGCTCATTGTAATACCGGCTACCCAGCAGATTTATAAAGAGGCAATGAAAGAGGGCCTTATTGATATATTCATAGATGCTGAGGCAGTTGTATCAGCACCTACCTGTGGCCCCTGTCTTGGTGGCCACATGGGAATCCTTGCAAAGGGTGAGAGGGCTATTGCCACAACTAACAGGAACTTTGTTGGCAGGATGGGCCATCCAGAAAGCGAGGTATATCTTAGTAATCCTGCTATTGCTGCTACGAGTGCTGTCCTTGGAAGGATTGGCCATCCAGAAGAGCTGGGTCTTTAACTTCAGAACTGACCCACACCTGTCCAAGATAAATCTTAAATGGGCATGAGGCCAAAGAACAGGCTACAGTAGGCTACAGGCTATAGGCTACAGAATTTTTCCTAATATCCTAACGCCTGAAG
>DAISHO010000273.1:0-3204 GCA_036822495.1 Thermodesulfovibrionales bacterium | reverse complement strand
AGGACCACGAGGAGGAGTTTTATTGATTCTAACCCTCCAGCTAAGGAGCTGGTATATTCCATAGCTTCTGCCTTCCAGGACGGTGTCAGAAAGGAAAGGGTTATTACCATTCCCTTTGAGAGCTATCCTTTAGCACCAGAGGAGCTTAAATATGAGATATTAAATAATGGTATAAGGCTTTCCTGGCATGCCTTTGAGGAATGTCAATATAACATTTACAGAGTTCTGTTTAAGGATCAGTCTCCCTTCGAGGTATTAATCTCTGGGAAATATACGAAGGGAGAATTTATTGATACTCCTGATCCATTTCAGCCTGTTCATTACAGGATAAGGTGCAAAAGAGGTCATACAGAAGGATTCCCTGCTGATCTCATTATTTCTCCTGATGATTATGTACCCTCAAGGCCAGAAGGTCTCAGGTATGCTGTTACGGAGCAGGGTGTTGTCCTTACATGGAAGGAAAATCCAGAAAAGTGGTTGAAGGGATATAAAATATACCGTAACAATGAGATTATAGGTGAGTCTCCTTATCCGTTATTTGTTGATACTGTAAAGATTGATGGCTCAGGTATTAGCTCAGACAGGCCTTCGCCACCTGTTGTTTCTTATTCAGTCAGTGCTATAGGTCCATCAAGGGAAGGCCCCCTTTCAGAACCTGTTATAGTAAAACTGAAGGATCTTAAGCATAACTAACTATTACTTCAGCCAGCTGTTGCAACACATTCATTTTATCATGTATTATTAATTTAAAAAGGAGTGAATGTGTCAGGAGAAAACGCAACAATTCAGGAGAGCCTTTCCATAACACCTCAGAAGGTTGTGCTTGATACAAGCCTTTTTGTAAATCCTGATGTAAGGAGCAGTTTTGGCGAGAACCCTACAGAGGCCTTTGAGACCTTTCTATTTCTTGCAGCACAGATACATGTCCTTGAATTCTACATGCCACCTTCTATCTTCACAGAGCTTATGCACTTTGTTGAGCGAAGCAGGATACCCGGAGACCTTCTCGTTGTCCTCCACCAGAAGCCTCCAAAGATGCATGAACTTAAATGTCCTGCCTTTTTGCTTTATGAACTTATAGAGGATATTCGTGAGAGGGTCAATAAGGGCTTGAGAATTGCTGAAAAGGCAGTAAGGGATGTAGAAAGGAAAAAGCCAGAAGAAATCATTCAGGAACTCAGGAGAAAATACAGAGAAGCCCTGAGAGAGGGGATTATAGATAGCAAAGAGGATGTAGATCTTCTGCTTCTTGCCATGGAGCTTGATGCCCTTCTTGTTACAGCAGATCAGGGGCTTATAAAATGGGCAGAAAAGCTCGGTATAAAATGGCTCTTTCCAGAAAAATTCAAGGACTATCTTCTTGGAGCTATAAAAAGAACAGCCCTTCTTACAGGGAAGGTTGATAGATAGTATTTATAAAAGGCCAGCATTCTTTAAGGCTTCGGCAACATCAGGATTTTTAGATGCCAGTTCCTTAAGGGCCTTTTCTATCTTTTCTTCCTTCTCTTCAAGTTCAGTGGTCCTTTTAATAGCAGGGGCAAGGGCAGTCCTCCTGTCCCAGATAACAAAACCTATTAATATTCCCATTCCTCCAAAGAGGATTCCAAAACCCCATAGCATAAAGACCCTCAGGTCATCTATCTGTTTTTCAAGACCCTCTATCTGTTTTTCAGTATAATATTTAAGGTCATCAATCTGTTTCTGGAGGGCCTTCTGTCCTTCTTCAAGTCTTATAAGTCTATCACGATCATCTTGTGTAAAGGATATTTCCCTTGCATTACCTGTGGAATATAAACTGAAAAACAAAAGTAGAGATGTTAAAATAATAAACCTTCTCATATGTAAGATTATCACTTTAATGAATAGATAGTCAAGCTTTTTCAGTCAAAAAAGGATTTTCCTCTTAACCTCTGCCTCAGTTCCTTTGAACCTATTGTATATATCTTTGCAAATTTTACCCTGTAATATACATCTTCTTTTTCTATTTCTAAAAGTCTTGTCTTTATCCCCGCCCTGCCCAGGGCCTTAAGGAGTTTAGGAACTGTATCCCGAACCTTCATCCTTACTGTAAATACCTCTTTTATCTCGTCTCCTTCTGCAATTCTCCTAAGACTATTCAAGGGATTGAGATAAAGGGCCTTTGCTGCCTTAAGGAGATAGGTATCATCCAGTGGAATGCCGAACTCATGACTGAAGAAAATTGCCCTCAATATCCTCTGTATATAAAAACCAGCAGGCAGTTCTGTTATAAGATGGGTGGTTGCCTCAAGATCTCTCAGGCAGGATGAAAGGGTTACATATTTTACAGCTGTATCTCCCTCAATGGATTTTATGACTATGCCCTCTCTGTTTAAAGAATTCAGTTCAAGGACAATCTCTTTTACCTCATTTATATTATCAGCCTCAAAGGGACCCCATCTTTTTACCTCCTTCAGCGAGAACTTTTTGACTATACTGTATCTTTCTTCAGGAGGAAGCTTTATACCATTTTCTGAAAAAATGTCAAACACAAAAAAGGCAACATCCTCAGAAACATAAGAGGTACTTTCAATATTATAGGGATTGCCAGGCCCAACAACCTCTCCACATATCACATACCCGGGATATTTTCTGAAGAATTCAGGGTCTATAAGATCGTCAATCCTGTCTGTTGTAAAAGGACAGATAAATCCTCCTCTGGTGAAGGCCATGAGTTTATTCTCTATTAATGCAACCCTTACATTGTAACCATCCATCTTTTCTTCCACATAGAAGGGTGTTTTGAAGTATCTCTTTATTCCATTTTCGAGATGGAGAATCCTCGGGATTCTTGGATAGCCTGGTATAATCCATTTATCATAAAATACCGTGCCACGGTAGTATCCTTTATATTCCTGGGTAAGTCTAAAATAGTTAAATGCCTCTGTAACGCAGTGTTCGATAACCTTTTTTTTAATAAGGTTCTCTGCATCATCTTCAGGAAGGATATTTTTAAGTATCTTAACCTCCATGAATTTATGATAAAAGATTTTATGGTTTATCTCAATAGATAATATGGAATAAAGAAAGCCTGATCGACTGAATAAACCTGAATCCCTTGCTCTCAATTTGACAATGAATTGTGATATCATAGCTGTCCAAAATAAATTAAAATGTTATTTTCAAAAAGACATAAGGCCTCAAAAACACAAAAGAAGCGACAGGATTATTTTATTAGGGTATAAT
>DAISHO010000272.1:0-3226 GCA_036822495.1 Thermodesulfovibrionales bacterium | reverse complement strand
TGTAATACCTTTCTGCTGATAGAAGGTCACCAAGGTAATAATAACATGAGCCAATGTTGTTGTAAAGGTCAGAGGCAGTAAAGGCCTTTGAAACTCCTTCCCATTTTTCAGGGAACTCAGGAAGGACCTTTTCATAAAGAAACTCAACTTCCTTAAGATATTGAAGGGCCTCTCTATATCTGCCTGTCCTGAAAAGAGACTCGGCAAGATAATACTTAGCCTTATGATAATAGGGTGCTATCCCGAGGGTGGCTCTGAACTCCCTTTCTGCCTCTACAGGCCTATCAGCATTCAAAAGAGCCATACCGAGATTAAAATGGGGTCTTGCCTTCCCCTGTGATTTTTTTACCACATCAGACCAGAGGGATACCTCTGTGTGCCATACTGTATTCCTTAAATAAGTAAATATCAAAAATGCCACTGTTACAAAAATCAGCAGATTATTCTTTGATCTCATCACTTATCTCAAGGAGTTCCCTTTCAAGAAAGGCAGGATAATACCTGCTCCAGGCCCTGAGGTCAAATCTCCCATCAGCATAATGAATAATAGTAATAACCCTCTCATTGCTTATAAATCTAATTATCAATCCAGCAAGACTAATAACAAAGGCTATTATAAAGGCAAAGGTTCCCAAGTCTCTGCTTACAATAAGGGTAATCCAGTGAGAGTATTCAGGTATAGATATGACATAATTACCAGCCCCTGCTGAGTCCCCGGGTCTCAAAAAGAGGTCTTTTAATAGAAGACCATCTTTATAAAACCTCACAAAGAAAACAGGGTTTTTTTCATCGAAACCCCTTGTCCCGATTTTTCCCTTTTCTCTGTAAAAATCAGGGAAAAACCTCACAATAAGTCTCAATCCTTCCTCTTTGACCTCAAAGTAATCATCAACAAAAAGGCTCCTCAGATTTACATGACTATCAAAAAGAATAACGCCTTCTTTCCTGATAATAAATCTTGGTGATACACCGTATCTTGATGGAGAAAACTGATAGCCCCATAATGTGGCGGGTCTGTTTATGGCAATATTAAGGCCCTGAGAATCCACCATCAGCAGGGCAGAAAGCTGGGTAGGAACGGTCTCCTTTGCCTCAAGTCTAATATCTTTTACAGTAAAGGTGATGTCAGGGGGTCTTGAGCCTGCCATTGAGAGGTAATTCGAGGTATCCCTCATGGAAACTTCTGCATTTTCTGGAGCAATAATCTCAGCATTGAATCTTGATAAGGAGCTTATCATGGCTGTAGCAAATATCATAATAAGTCCTCCATGGAATACAACAGAGCCCCAGAAGCCATAAGCTCCCTTGTGTGCCCTTATGACATTAAGGCCTTCTGAAGACCTCTCAACCTCATAGTGCCAGCCCCTCTGGATTAAGACCTTCTTCACCTTTTCAAGAGCAACCCCTCTTCCTGAAAGGCTTGCATGAAAGGCCCTCCTCTTAGAAAAGTCCTTTTTTCTTGCTTTAAGCCTCTTTATTGTACAGAGGAAGGTGGAAAGACCAAGAAAAAAGGCAATAGCCACAAAGGGGATACTCGTTACAATAGAGGGGGTACTCAGGGAGGTGGATAATTTCCAGAGAAAAGGTCTCTCTTTCTGTAATCTAAGGAATTCTTCATCTGTTAAGGTAAACTGATTTGGCAAAAAGACTGAAAAGGTCAGTATAAGGATTATCAAAAAAAGTACCCACACTGCAAAGGCTCTTGAACCAATAAACCACCATATCCTCTTTACTCTCAACTTACCACCTCTCCGATATAGGCCCTCAGCTCCACGCTACTACTCCCTGCCTCCCTGCTCCCTATCAAGTACTTCCCTCGCCTTTCTGTAGCCAGGGTCTATCTCAAGGACCTTTTTTATAGCTATAAGACCCTCATCTCTCATGCCTGCCTGTAGAAGGAGCATGCCTTTGTTAAACCAGGCATCAGGAGAGCGAGGCTCAAGCCTCAGGGCCTTGTCAAGATTCCAAAGGGCATTTTCATAATCACCCATCTGGGCATAGGTAACACCAAGGTTTATATAAATGCTTGGAAGGTCAGGCCTCAGAGACCTTGCCTTATTTAAAAGCTCAAGGGATTCCTTAAGCCTTCCCTTCATTGCCACCAGGTTTCCGAGGTTATTAAGGGTATCTACATTATCAGGGTCAAGCCTGAGGGATTCCCTGTAAGCCCTTTCAGCCTCCTCCATTCTACCTGTCTCTTCATAAACAAGACCAAGGAGAAAATAGGCCTTACTACTGCCTGGCTGCCTTCTTATTAATTCCTCTATATAAGCAATGGCACAGTTATAGTCCCTTTCTTTTATGCAGAGTTCTGCCTTTGCCCTTATATTGGCATCCTCAATAGCAACACTTCCTGAGAGCCTCAGGGCCTCTTCTGCCTCTTTATACCTGCCCAGTTTTATAAGGCTATCTGCAAGGGCATTCAGGGCAAATCTGTTATAAGGATCTCTTTTTAAGACCTCTTCATACTCCTTTACTGCCTCCTCAGGTGGAAGGGTATTAGCGTAATTAAGCCTTGTCCTTATCTTCTGAGGAGACTTCTTCAAGGCATCCTCCCATAAAGACCTCTCAGAGGCCCAGAGGCTATTCCTCTGGAATGTAAGTATGCCAGCAAAAAGGAGCAAGAAACCAATAGAGATACTCAGGGCCTTAGAATATCTTTTCAATGGGATAAACCAGAGGACAAGGCCTGCAAGGACGAGGACAAAACCGAAAAAGGGCAGATAGAGCCTGTATTCCATTATTATCTCGGGTATAGGGAATATACTTGACTCTACTGAAAGGGTGAGGTAATACCAGACAATGCCTGTTCCAGCAAGCCTTGCATGACCTTTTCTCTTTATGAGTATAACAGAGGATATTATCAATGTCAGATGAACGAGAAAGGAAAAGAATGTATCTGTCTCAAAGAGGCTCAAGGATAGGGGATAATCATAGTCTATATTTAAACCATAAGGCAGTATAAGAAGCCTCATATAGGTTATAAGCACCCTGAACTGGGTAAATAGATAAAGATGCCTTGGAATATCAGGTACAACAGCGGTCTTTGTCAGGAGGGATTGCTGGGTCATATCCCAGAGGGCATCTATCCTGCTGAGGGGTATAATGGGAAGGGTCATTAAAAAGAGTAGAAGGACTGGCCAAGGCCTTTTTCCATTGAAGTAAAGAAATTCAAAAAGGAGAACAACAAAGGGCATTGTAAAGGCATTCTCCTTTGACTTCATGG
>DAISHO010000271.1:0-3227 GCA_036822495.1 Thermodesulfovibrionales bacterium | reverse complement strand
ACATAATCTTCTGAGATATCACAGGAAGTACAGAGAACTCTTCTTTTCCAGTGGCAAGGTCAATTATTAAATTCAGTTCTTTTGAGGCCTTTAATAATTCATTTGCTGTTGAGTCATTTCCAGCACTCATACCACCCTTTACAACCTGAAGATGGTTGAAATATATTTCTATCTTCTCTTCAACTACCTTTGCACCAGATGCACCAATGGCTGCCATTATCCTTCCCCAGTTTGCATCATTTCCATAAAGGGCTGTTTTTACGAGAAGAGAATTGGCAACACCACGGGCTACTAATTCAGCATCCTTTCTGGAAGGAGCTCTTCTGACTATGACCTTAATGAGTTTTGTGGCTCCTTCTCCATCTTTAACAATACTTTTTGAAAGTTCGTAAGTAACGGAGTTGAGGACCTTTTTGAAATCCTTATAGTATTTCGATTTCATTGTAATTGTATCATTGCCTGCCAGTGAGTTAGCCATTATCATTACCATATCATTTGTTGAACGATCTCCATCAACTGTTATCCTGTTGAAAGATTGTTCCACCGCCTCATTCAGTGCCTTTGAGAGGCTAAGCTTTTCTACAGAGAGGTCTGTGATTATAAAGCATAGCATGGTCGCCATCGATGGATTTATCATCCCCGCACCTTTAGCAACAGCTGTTAGGGTGCCTGTCTCATCTCCTACCTTAAGATCTGCTGATATGTATTTTGGAAATGTGTCTGTTGTCATTATTGCCCTTGCCAGTTCCTCTAAGGAGGCCTTTCCGAGTCCTCCGATAAGATCTGGTATGGCAGCCCTTATCCTTTCCATTGGCATGGGAACTCCTATAACACCAGTTGAGGCAGGATATACAAGTCTTTCATCTATGTTCAGACCCTTAGATACCAGTCTTACAATCTCGTTGGCATCCTCAATCCCCCTTTTCCCTGTGCATGCATTTGCATTACCACTGTTTATGACTATTGCCCTTGCACGCTGAGAGATAATCTTTTTCATAGTGATTTTTACAGGTGCTGCCTTAATCAGATTTTTGGTGAATGTTGCTGCTGCTGTTGCATCAACATCGGAGTAGATTATTGCAAGGTCCTTTCGACCAGGTCTTTTGATAGCAGCTTCTACAGCTGAGAATTTAAATCCTCTCGGTATCTTCACACTCATGGGAATATGGATACCCCCTTCAATCCTGTTATTTCGTTAAGACCGAGCATTATATTCATATTCTGTATAGCCTGTCCCACTGCACCTTTTATTAGATTATCTATAGCTGTAATAATTATCAATGTGCCTGTTCTTTTATTCACCCTCATTGCTATATCACAGAAATTTGTTCCCTTCACATATTTGAGGTCTGGAAGTCCCTCAGTTACTCTAACAAAGGGCTCACTACTGTAAGTCTCCCTGTAAATGGAATAGACCTCCTCTTCTTTTATATCCTTTTGTAAGCCTCCATAGATGGTTGTTAAGATTCCCCTGTCAACAGGAAGGAGGTGGGGTGTAAAATTAACCTTTAGAGATCTTCCAGCTATGCTACTTAAGACCTGCTCAATCTCAGGTGTATGCCTGTGGTTTGTGACTCCATAGGCTTTGAATGATTCGTTAATCTCACAGAAAGAATAATTGACCTCTGCCTTTCTGCCGGCTCCAGAGACACCTGATTTTGAATCAATAACAATAGAGTCCTCTTTAATCAATTTATTCTTTAAGGCAGGATAGAGACCGAGTATTGCGCCAGTTGGATAACATCCAGGGTTTGCAATTAGAGAGGCATTTTTAATCTCATTCCTATATAGTTCTGGTAGGCCATAGACTGCCCTGTTAAGGGCATCTCTGAACCTGTGGGGTATTTTGTACCACTCTTCATATATAGATGGGTCTTTCAGCCTGAAGTCTGCAGAAAGGTCTATAACCTTTTTGTCATTTTCTAAAAGATAGGCTCCAACTTCCTGAGAGGTGCCGTGGGGAAGACAGAGGAAGAATATATCTGCCCTATCTTTAAGACTTTCCTTTTCAAGGGGTTCAAGGACTAAATCTGTAAGACCTGTAAGATGAGGGAAGATGGAATCTAATCTTTTACCAGCTGATTTTTCAGATGTAATAGCCTTAATCTCCACATGGGGATGTCCTATGAGGAGTCTCAGTAACTCAACACCGGTATAACCACTTCCTCCACATATAGCAACAGAAAACATATACCAAATTCAGGCTCCAACTGTTACTTCGCCACCAGAAACTGTTACTTCGCCACCAATTATCTCTTGGAGAACTGGAATCTTTTTCTTGCCTTCTTCTGTCCGTATTTCTTCCTCTCTACCTCTCTTGGATCTCTTGTGAGAAGGCCTTCTTTTTTTAATCTTGGCTTCATGTCAGAATCAAGTTTTACTAAGGCCCTTGCAATACCATGCCTTAGGGCACCTGCCTGTCCGCTCAAGCCACCACCCTCCACAATGGCATAGATATCGTATTTATTTACCACTCCTGCTATCTCAAGAGGTTGTCTTATAACCATCCTCAGTGTCTCCCTTGGGAAATAGGAATCAAGGGACTTATGATTTACAAGTATATTCCCTGTGCCCGGCTTTAACCATACTCTTGCAATAGACCTTTTTCTTCTTCCTGTAGCATTATATGTTATCTCCATGATTCCTCCAGAATTATTTTACTCTATTTTAATTTTTTCAGGCTTCTGTGCTGAATGGGGATGCTCAGACCCTTTATAGACCTTCAGTTTTTTGAATATCTGTCTTCCAAGTCTATTTTTGGGAAGCATTCCCCATACTGCATCCATAATTAATCTCTCAGGAGCTTTCTCAAGAAGTTCCTTTGGGGTAGCTGCCTTGAGTCCTCCTCTGTAACCTGTATGCCAGTAATAGACCTTGTCAGTGAGTTTTTTACCCGTTAGCCTTATCTTTTCTGCATTTATTACTATTATAAAATCACCTGTATCAACATTGGGGGTGAATATGGGCTTATGCTTACCTCTGAGATAGGAAGCAATGCGTGCAGCAAGCCTTCCGAGGGTTGCTCCCTCAGCATCAACTACATACCACTTCCTCTGGACATCTTCCTTTTTTACAAAGACAGTCTTCATAGATATACTCCTTAAAAATCAATTTTATTAAGTATTTATGATAATCGAATCAGGCATGATAAGTCAAGGGGTTCGCGCTTCTGGGTAGTGTAAAATCTTCTGTGTAAATTTGCAAAAGGGACAAAAAAAGGTGTATCC
>DAISHO010000270.1:0-3251 GCA_036822495.1 Thermodesulfovibrionales bacterium | reverse complement strand
ATTCTATAGCCTATAGCCTGTAGCCTACTGTAGCCTGTTCTTTGGCCTCATGCCCATTTAAGATTTATCTTGGACAGGTGTGTCTGGAGCTCAAAACTTAAAGGTGATAAAGAATTTATATGGATAAACTAAAAGAAAGAATCCTGTTGATTCTTTACTTAGCCTTATGGGCTTCTTCTGAACTTTTATTTGCGCCACCCACTGATGCCTCACCACCTGTCAATGATGAAACCTTTCAGTACAGGCTTACATGGAATGGCATAAGGGCAGGGACTGCCTGGCTCGGTATAAAAAAAGAGGGTTCTCAGATAAAAATATTTTCAAAGGTAAGGTCAGCAGAGTTTATCTCTTTATTTTATGAAGTCAATGATGTCGTGGAGTCCATCCTTGAACCAGTCGATGGCCTTTATCCAGGCAGGCCACACCATTACAGGATAAAGATAAAGGAGGGAAGGCACAGAAGAGACAAGGAGGTGGTCTTTAATACAAAAACTGCCCTCTACAGAGACAACATAAAGAAAGAGACAAAGGAATTCCCCATACCAGATGAAGTATTTGACCCTCTTTCCGCGTTCTTTTCTGTAAGGTTTTCTCATCTTGAAGTAGGTAGGTCTGTTTTTATTACAGTCTTTGATAGTAAAAAGGTCTGGGATGTGGAGGTACAGGTCCTTAAAAAGGAGACAATAGAACTCAAAAAAGGCCCTGTAAATACTATATTGATAAAACCCTTAATGCAGTCAGAAGGTATATTTTACAGAAAGGGAGAGATATTGATCTGGCTTACTGATGATGACCGCAGGCTTCCTGTTATGCTCAAGACAAAGGTCCTCATAGGCTCTGTTGTTGCTGAGATAGAGGATTTTTGAATAAAAAGGGTCACATTTATGTCAAAAAGTGTCACTTCTTTCCCTCACCTAAAAATTTTTTATTAATAAAACAAGGACTTAAAAAAATAAAAATCGGGAACGAAACTTGCAACAATGGCCTGTCTGATTTAACTTGTCTTGAGTAAAGAAACATATAGATACAAGAACAGCAGCCTTGGAGGAGTAGGATTTTTTAAAAAAGAGATTGTAGAGCAGGGATTTAATCTCAAGACCTATAGGTTATCCTTGATGACCCCATGCCTTAAAAAGGAGAATGAGCATGTCTGGATTAAAAAAGATTACCCTTTTTGTTATCTTCGTAGTAATGCTTTTAAGCACATCAATTGAAGGAAGATCTTATGCTACAATCTGGTATTCGGCATCAGCACCTCAGGGAAACAATGACTGTACAACATGGGAAAATACCTGCCTATTGAAAGATGCCTTGATGAAAGCTCAGAGCGGCGATCAGATATGGGTAAAGGCAGGTGTGCATTATCCGTCAACAGGCGACAGAACAGAGGCCTTTATCTTATGGCAAGGTGTCAGGGTCTACGGCGGATTCAGCGGGGCAGAGACATCACTTGAACAGCGTGATTGGTTGAACAATAAAACAATCCTGAGTGGTGATATAGATAAAAATGACATCAATACTGACGGGAACCTCATTGCAGAGACAACCTCTGATATTCAGGGCTCTAACAGCTACCATGTCCTTCTCTGTAATGTCGCTTGTGATTCTTCAACTATACTTGATGGATTTGTAATAACAGCAGGTAGTGCAGATAGCTATGGAGGGGCCTATCAATCTATGGGTGCTGGTATGCTCAACTTCGGTACACCCACATTAATAAATCTAATCTTTCAGGGTAATTACGCTATTGGTTATGGAGGAGCAATATATAATGTAGACGGAGTAGGCATGTCTTTAACAAATGTCAGATTTATTTCAAATATGGCATATGCTCAGAGTGGAGGCGCAATCTACAATTCTCCTGCTAACAATAATATACCTTCAAATCTTATTCTATCAGATGTTGAATTTCTTTCCAATTCAGCAGGAGATAATGGAGGTGCAATGGCAGGGTTTTTAATGAATCTATCCATAAGGGATGGACTGTTTTCAGGCAATAGTGCATATTCAAGTGGTGGTGCTATCTCGGCAGAATACTCATCATTATCAATAGAGGATACCATTTTCAGTGAAAATATCGCTGGCTGGGAAGGTGGAGGCATTTATAACTCAGATGACACCACTTTACTTAATGTAAAGTTTATTGCAAACACTGCCTATTATGGCGGCGGCATATATGGAGACAGGATAACCTGTACAAATAGCATATTTTCGAGAAACTTAGCAAATACAGGGGGTGGCCTTTTTATTACAACTAACGGGACATTAAAGAACATATCCATGAGTGGAAATATTGCAGATTTATATGGAGGAGGCATAGCCTATCATGATGACTATTCATCAGATACATTGATAGTGGCAAACTCTGTTTTATGGGGAGATTCAGCAGTTTCAGGTGGATCAGAGATATATCGTTATTTCGAAAGCGGGGCCATCACTATCTACTATAGTGATATACAGGGATGTGGAGGCTCAAATATCTGGCAGTCTAACTGTGGGACAGATGGTGGAGGAAATATTGATGGTGACCCGGTATATCTTAACCCATCCAATGATGATTTAAGAGTGAACATTGCCTCACCATCTCCAGTTATTGACGCAGGGAATAACAGTCTTGTCCCAGATGACATTACGACGGATATTGATGGAAATTCCAGATTTGTGGATATACTATCAGTCCCCGATACTGGTTATGGCATACCAGCAGTAGTGGACATGGGTGCCTATGAGGCCTTCAGGTACAAACTTACAGTAATAAAGGCGGGTGCAGGCTCTGGAATAGTAAATGCCTCAGGATGTCTTTTAAACTGGAATGACCCTACAGGCACATGCACAGCAGATAATACACAGATTACCCTCACAGCTAATGCTAATCCAGGTTCTGCCTTTACTGGCTGGTCTGATGGCACAGGCTCAGCAAGCAGTTGCACAGGCACAGGTGAGTGCACATTTACAATTACAGAAGATTCCAGCGTAACAGGCACATTTACAGCTATAACAGCAGTCAAACTCCTTTCTCCGAATGGTGGAGAGGTGATACCTTCTGGCAGTTCATACACAATCCAGTGGCAGGCACCGGCCAATGCCCATCACTTTACACTAAAACTTTCCATGGACAATGGCATGACCTGGAGCACCATAGCCTCGAATCTCCAGGGTAATTCCTATAGCTGGACAGTTCCTAAACCGGCGAATAACAAGAGGAAGTGCTTTATAAAGGTAATAGGCTATGATGCAAACAATGTAAAGAT
>DAISHO010000269.1:0-3264 GCA_036822495.1 Thermodesulfovibrionales bacterium | reverse complement strand
ATGAGGAGAAAAAGAGACTCGATAAGGTGCTTCCATTAATTATGTCCACCAATGACGATGTGGTCATAATTTGTCCAAGAGGAAAAGGTGGTGCAATGAATACTTATGAATATATAAAATCAAAGGGTGTGTCAGAGAAAAGACTTTATATTCTTGAAGGGGGCGTTGCAGACTGGCCCTATAAAGATATGATGATAAAGGGAAGATAAAATATTGCATAAAAGGAGAATAAGAAGATAAGAAACTATTTGTGTTATAGGAGGGAACATGAAATATGGAGCAAGAAATACAATATCCGCCAAGGTAATTTCGATTAAAAAGGGTGATGTGATGAGTCTTGCAAAATTTAAGGTAGAAACTCCTGCGGAGATGGCATCTGTATTAACAACTGAGTCCTGCGAATATCTGGATCTTAAGCCAGGTGATAATGTAAGGCTTGTCATTAAAACCATACACTTGTTACCCGTAAAGGAATAGTCAAGGAGGTAATTTCTGATTTTTAAAATAAAAACCAATTAAAGGAGGGAGATAAAAATGAGAAGGTATATTGTTTATGTAACAATGATAATAACAATTATATCTTTACATCTATTTCTTCATACTGAAGCAACAAGTCAGAATTTTCCGACAAAGGAAAATCCTCTTGTTATTGATGAAAAGGGCAAAAGGGTTTTAATTTATACCGAGGTTCACGAAATGAATGTTCACCAGTATAATGTCCACTGGGGCGTGGTATTTAAAGATGGTAGATTTAATGATCGGGCCATTCTCAGGTCTTATGCAAACCCTCTTGACTTCTATGATGCCCTTATCAAAATAGGTGCTAAACCCGGAAATAATTTAAATAAGGATACAATCGGGCAATATGTAGAGGGTAGCACTCTTGAAGTAAAGGCCACATGGCCTGGCCTCGGAAAAGAGCTATCTTTAAGTGAAATATTTGAAGATACGAGCGGCAAAGGCTTCCATATAAAATTTGGTGGGAACCGGAAGGCGTCTCAGGAGCAAAATACTGGATGTATTACCTGTCTTGAAAGCTGCTGGATATCTATTACAAGCAATGCAAAATATCCACAGACTGGTGCAATCAAAAGATTTATAAATCCCAATTCAAGGTTCAGAGGGAATGCTGACATCTTGCCCAAGGATGGACAGCCAGTAATTCTAATATATAGGCTTGTTGAATGAGAGATTTAACCATCTCTGCAATAATACCGGTCTTGAATGAAGAAAAAAATATTAAGGCCTGTATCGAAAATGTCAAAAAACTCAATCCTTTAGAGATTATAGTTGTTGATGGTGGAAGCACTGATAGGACAATAGAAATTGCCGAAAAGGAGGGGGCAAGGATTATAAAGACTTCAAAAGGTAGGGGCATCCAGCTTCAGGAGGGTGCCTCGGCTGCAAAAGGCGATATATTGCTATTCCTCCATGCTGACTCAAATATTAAAGAAGATGTTGACCTGTCAGAATACATAAAAAATGGTTATATCGGCGGTTTTTTCAGATTGAGATTTGACGACTCATCCACATCCTTCAGACTTATCGAATTCTTTGCAAATCTCAGATCAAGGCTCTTAAAACTTCCCTATGGTGATCAGGGTATATTTGTAAAAAGAGAGGTCTTTCAAAAAACTGGTGGATTCAGACCTTATCCATTCCTTGAGGATATTGACTTTGCCTTGAGGCTAAGGAAGATGGGAAAAGTCATTCCTCTCAAAACATCTATAATTGTATCTCCAAGGAGATTAAAAAAAGGGGTTCCCCTTTCATCAATCCTTTTAAGTATAAGGAATGTCATGATAGTATTAATGTATCTTTTGGGCATAAGCCCTTATAAACTCGCCAGATTATATAAATGAGGTGTTAATGGAAGAGGCAGTATTGAGACGATACAAAGAGGCAGCAAGGAAGATTGAAAAGAGTCTCTGCTGTCCCACATCCTATAATCCAGAATTTTTAAAGATAATCCCTGAGGAGATTATCCAGAAGGACTATGGTTGTGGAGATCCCTCTCAATATGTTAAAGAAGGTGAGACAGTCCTTGACCTTGGCTCTGGAGCTGGTAAACTCTGCTATATCATTTCCCAGATTGTTGGCCCATCGGGAAAAGTAATTGGAATTGATATGAATGACGAAATGCTCGCAATCGCCAGAAAATATCAAAAGGGGATTGGCGATAAACTCGGTTATCACAATGTGGAGTTCAGAAAGGCAAGGATACAGAATCTCAAACTCGACCTTGAGAAGGTTGACCTGTATTTAAAGGAAAATCCGGTAATGTCTTCTGAAGACCTTACAAGACTAAAGGCCTACTGCGAAGAACTGGAAAAACACTCTCCTCTTGTTCCAGACAATTCCATAGATGTTGTTGTATCAAACTGTGTACTTAATCTTGTTAAGTCAGAAGACAAGGATAGGCTTTTTAAGGAGATCTACAGGGTATTAAGAGATGGCGGCAGGGCTGTTATCAGTGATATAGTCTCTGATGAGGATATACCAGAGTACATGAAAGATGACCCTGAGCTATGGTCGGGCTGTATATCGGGTGCCTTTAAAGAGGACCTCTTCTTGAAGGCCTTTGAGGATGCTGGTTTTCATGGTATCGAGATATTAAAGTGGGATGATTCACCATGGCAGACAATTGACGGGATAGAATTCCGTTCCGTAACTGTTTCTGCATTGAAAGGTAAAAAAGGTCCTTGTATTGATAAGGGAGAGGCCGTAATCTACAGAGGACCTTATAAAAAGGTTGAAGATGACGATGGCCATGTCTTTGAGAGAGGGAAAAGAATCGCCGTCTGTGAAAAGACCTTCAAGATCCTCTCCCAAAAGCCCTATTCTCAGGATTTTATATTCATAAGACCCAATAAACCCATTATGCTTAGACCCTTTGATTGTTCTAAACCAATTGTCTATCGCAAACCCGAAGAGACAAAGGGTGCCGTATTCCATTTACCAGATTCATCCTTTTGTGACACAGGTTGCTGCCCGACCTTTGAATCCTTCAACGAGAGGCTCAAAAAGCTCGGCAGGGTAATATTAAAAGACGAAATCAACACTATACAGATTAATCTCGGAAATCACTGCAATCAGAGATGTCTTCACTGCCACGTTGAGGCATCTCCTTCAGGAAGCATGATGGATAGATCTGTGATGGATAAAATAATAAGTTTTGTACAAAAAAGTCCTGACATTACAGTTGAACTTACTGGTGGAGCACCAGAGCTTCATCCAGAGATTGAGTATTTTCTTAATAAATTG
>DAISHO010000268.1:0-3271 GCA_036822495.1 Thermodesulfovibrionales bacterium | reverse complement strand
GATGCACCCATAATAAGACCGAGCTTCACATCTACCTGACCATACTTTGCCCTTTTTATAGCTCCAACAAGGGCCTTTGGAAACTTATGGCACATATTGGATGCAACTGCAACAAGACCAGGGACGCCCATACTCATCATACCAGGCGTAAGGACAAAGGCACCACCTGAGCCGATAAATCCACTTACAAGACCGCCAACAAACCCTACAAGAAAGAGATATGTCATATTCATCCAGTTCAGGTCAACAAAATTCGATACTGTCTGTGCTACATCGTGCATATTATTTAACCTCCTTTTTCCTCTTTGCCTCTACACCGAGGACTGTCCAGAAATAGCCTGTGAAATTTCCGTGGATAAAAGAAAAGACAAAGGCCGTTACAATTGGAAGAAGGGCATACCATCCTCCCCTACCAAAGTTTTGGTTAATGACTTCCTGATTGGTCAGTAACAGGGTGTAAAGGGCTACTGAGCATATTCCGTAGATAATCAGTTTACCTACAGGTTTCTTCTTTTTTGCCATACCATCTCCTCCTTTTATACTCTGTCTTCAGCCTAAAGCCTTCAGCCTAACTTTCCATGACAACAACAAGGGGGCATCCGAGGCCATGCCATACCTCTCTAAGGGTGCCCTCCCTGCAATCAGCCTCAAGGTCTTCTGATGACTCAATCACAACAAAGTCTATATTCTTTTTCTCCTTTACATATTCCAGTATCTCCTTTTTGAGACATCCCGACCTCTTAATGAGAGCGAAGGTTATCCCCTCTGCAGCAAGTCTCTCCATAAATTCTCTGAGCTCTTCAGTCTCAACACCATCAGGTGATATATAAAGGATATCGAGACCATTTCCTATCCTCTTACAGGCATTCAGGGCATACAGAAGGGTCTTATTACTAATCCTATCCTTTCTGAGGCCGAGAAGAAGCCTTTTGTTTCCCTTAACTATCTGCCTTGCTGTCTCAAACTCTCCTGCCTCTGCAAAGGCTGAGGCAGCCATCGTGTCTTCAAAGGCCTTATTAAGCCTGCTAAGCCTCATAGACAACTTAATCTCAAGCCTTTGCCCTTATTTGTGGCGAAGTAACCACACCTAAGTCTTTCTCTAATGTTGCTTTGCCCTTTAAGCCTTCCAGTTGAGCATCCTCTGCCATAACCCTCCGAGCCTCGTCAAGTTCTCCATGCTCAGCAAAGGTTATTGCCACAAAGAGCTTCTCAAGACTTTTAAAAATCTTCATTCTGCACCTCCTTTGGAGCAGCAGACCAGCAAAGTAGCAGGAATTTTTGGAATGACTATCTCTTCCTTTAAAAACTACTGCTCTACTTCGCTACTGCTCTACTGCACTATATTAATATCATCTTTCATGCCAGATCCCCATCATTTATAACTTGCTGAATTGATTAGATTTTATTTTTCCCTTCGCAATTTGTTTTGTTGTAAAATGTAATAGGAGCTACCATTTTTTAGAGCAGTAGTGCAGAAGTCAGAGCAACAGAGACAGACCAGTAGAGTAACTCTTCCGTGGGACCGAGCGACCGTTTCCCCTCTTTGGTAAAGAGGGGTTAGGGGAGATTGAAAAAAACCATCTTCTTCTTCAAATCCCTCCTTGTCCCCCTTTTCCAAAGGGGGATATTAGATAGATCTTTTCCAAAATACGCCTATCGCACTGCTGCTCGGTCACACTGTCGCACTAAGGACTGTCGCTCTGCCGCACTAATTTTACTGCTCTGCTGCGCTACTGCGATGCTGTTCTATACTTTATTGCAATTTGCAACAAATTTAATGTATAATGCAACATATGAAAGCTTTATTACCCCATAGCCTGAAGAACAAGGTAATGCTCGGCTATATCCTCGGTTTTTTGCTTATGTCAGGAGTAATCTTTATCAACTGGCAAAACTTTGAAAAGATGCGCTCCCTTGTGCTTTCAGCTGAGAAGGTTTCTGAACTCATTGATACAGTATTTGAGGTCAGAAGGTACGAAAAGAATCTATTTCTTTATGGAGGTAATAGTGAAAATTACAGGGAACTCAACATGTATCTTGATAGGCTTGAAACCATTTTGAAAGAAAACGGAGAAGACATTATTATCTTCAGCAATAAAGAAACCATCGCAGCCCTTAAAAGAAATCTTCAGCAATACAGAGAATATCTTTCAGGCTATGGTAAAGTTAATCACTCGATCACCTGGGAGGCAAAGGTCAGGGGCAAGGGAAGAGAAATCGTAAAGATTGCAGAGGATATTTCGAAGATAAAGACAGAAAAGCTCACCACCTTTCTCCTTTCTTCAAGGAATGTATTAGCACTCTCCATCTTATTCCTTACATCTGCAGGTTTTATTGTTGGAGCAATCTTTTATAGGATGTTTGCAAGACCACTAATACTATTTGAACAACATATGAAAAGGATTGCAGAAGGAGAATATTCCTTCATACCTATCCTATCTCAGGACAGGGAGATGCTCTCCCTCAGCAAGGCCTTCAACAGGATGCTTGTAGAGCTTGAATTAAGGCAGTCCCATCTAATAAGGACAGAGAAGCTTGCCTCCCTCGGGACACTCCTCTTTGGGATTGCCCACGAGCTGAATAATCCTATTAATAATATCTCCACATCATGCCAGATATTAAAAGAAGAACTCGAAGGCCCAGACATGGAGTTCAAGAAGGAACTCTTAAACCAGATAGAAGAGGAGGCAGACAGGGCAAAGGACATCGTCCGCTCAATACTCGATTACTCAAAGGCAGGTAACAAAGAGCTTGTAAACCTGAGGAAGGTGATAAATGAGGCGGTAAGGTTCATGAAGGCAGAGATACCTCCAAAGATAGAACTTTCTGTGAATTTTCCTGAAGACATGGTTGTCTTTGCAGACCCTCAACAACTCAAACAGGTATTTCTTAATCTCCTTAAAAACAGTATTGAGGCAATGGATGGAGAAGGCAAAATAACCATATCAGCAAGACTCCACGACAACCATATAGAGATAAGGTTCAGTGATACTGGAAAGGGTATGACTCAGGAGGTATTGTCAAAGATATTTGACCCATTCTTTACAACAAAAGAGGGGAAAAGGGGCTATGGCCTTGGGTTATTCGTTACACATAATATCATAAGAGAACACAATGGCACGATAGATGTCCAGAGTAGCCCGGGTCATGGAACGACCTTTTTGATAAGGTTACCAGAGAAGGAGGTTACATAAAATGTAATGCAAGGCATGTATAATAAAAGAGGCTTAAGTGAAAAAAAACAGCCTAAACAGGAGGTATTAACATGGAA
>DAISHO010000267.1:0-3272 GCA_036822495.1 Thermodesulfovibrionales bacterium | reverse complement strand
TTATTTTAACATAAAGGATTTTTGATTTGTCTAATTTTTTTATTTTATGTATTTATAAAACTACCAGCTTAAGAGCCTTAAAAGAGGATGGGAAGGAAAAAATAGCGGCTGACCCTGAGGCGTAGATGGGACTGAGTCATTATAAGGGCCAGTCACAAATGAAGCATCATAAAAATCTCCATTATGATTGGTAGAAGTAACAGCCCCTGGCAGGGCTTCCCTGCTACCATAGGATATGAAGATTGTAAGACCTCCTATTACTATTCCAAAGGATACATAAACCGTAAATCCTGTTTTATCTGCAAGGGCCTTCAATGGAATTGTGAAGATAAATATCAGGATAAGGAATATAGAAATAGCTGTCCTGATAATCATTTTATCCCTACGATTGTAGAATAACTCTGGCCATCATCGAGACTAACTGTAATCCTCCAGAGACCTTCAAAGAGGTTATCCGTTGAAAGGTTATAAACATATTGAGAGTTTACATAGTCATACCAGAATTCATCTCCCCTGTCACCAAACAGAGGTTGTTCTTCAAATTCTGCAGCTTCTCCTTCAGGTACAGTCCTTGACACGAGTTCAATTTTGATCTTTGCCTCTACATCCGAAACAGGATTTCCACAGCCATCAGAAAGGCGGAATATTACAGGTATCACGCTACCTTTCCTGAAGGGTTTCTCCATACTCACAGGAGGTCTGAATCCTTCAAACTTATAATTAATCCTGTAAGATAGTTTCAATTCTGTTATATTATCAGCCATGTCAGATGCCCTCACTGTATAGAACAATTCACCCACTCTTCTGTCTTCTGTATGAAATGATTGAGCAGTCTTCAGACCCGAAAGACTATCCTCTGCCAGAAACTCGGGGGAAGGTCTGTCACAAATTGAATAGACCCTTTTATTTTCTACTCCTTTCACTGATATAAAAGGCGGGGTCTTATCGATATTTATTACCACCTCGATTTGCTGGATATTGCCAACCTTATCAATAGCCCTTGCCTTTATTATCTGGTTTTTACCTTCATTAGAGACTCTTACAGGCTGAGGACATTCCCTGATACCTGATTCATAATCCCTGCAGTAAAAGGATACTATAACATCAGTATTGTTCCAGCCATCCTTATTCGGTAACGGCTCTATTGAGGCGATTATCTCTGGTGGTTTTCTATCAATATTTATGACATATAATCCAGGTCTGTAGTTCCCTGATGACACCCCGGGTTTGTAAAGGATAGAGGTTGTATTGCACACCTCGAATCCTTCGTTATAGATACTCCATGTCTTGCCACCATCAATGCTATATTCAATCAATAGATTATCCTGACCAGTCATTGAGACAATCACACAGGAACCATAAAATCCTTCAACCCCCTGGCCCTCAACTTTTACAGAGATGATTTTTTCTGATGGTATAAGCTCCTGAACCTCTGGTTGTGAAGGAATGCTCTTAGTATAACAGGACAAAAGAGAAAGGCTTAATACAAGGAACAATATTTTCATCCTGGTCATATATAACCTCCTACTCCTTAAATGGATAGCGAGCCTATTTCCCTGCGGTTCACCAGCTGTTACTTCGCCACCAAAGGGTCAAGGGAGCGAATATGTGATAAAAAATATTTCCTTACATTAAAGCTCCTGTGGCAAGCCACAGGGAATCTTCAATAGCAGTCAGAAATCAGGGGTCAGAACCCCAAAGATACTCCACCCAGAATTATAAAACAATCTGTCTATTAAATCAAAAAATTCTAACTACGGACTTCCCTATGGGTTATAATAAAATATGAGGTGTAGATACTGTAATGGAATTATTGAGCTTGTGGCAGGTTGAAAGACTGTTTATCTGCGCTGCAGGTCCTGCGGCAGGACATATAAGATAAGTGAATATCTGGAGGAGATTGATGAAAAGACTTGGCAGCTCATATCTTTGAGACCTGCAAACAGGGCATAGAAATGAAGAATCCACTCTATACAGAGATAATATGCAAAGGCTATTGCAGATATTACAGGCCGGGCAAAGAAGAGCTTATGTGTGGTTCTTACGAGGTCTTAAGGCTTAACATTACTCCACAAGAATTGAGAAATCTTGTAAAGATAAGATTTAGAGTGCTTAATACAGAAAACCTCTCAGATTATCTCCGTGACCTTTTCTGCAATAAATGCAAATTCAGAAGAAATGATTGTGACTTCTACGCAGGCCTTTCAGATACACCCTGCGGTGGTTACATGATATTGGAAGAGACATTAAGTAAGGAATGATGGAATCTCATAAACTCAAGGCCCTCTCATATGAATATAGTCTTCTTATGCACACCTTCAGCAAAAAGACCATAGAGGCCCTGAAGTCTCAGCCTTTTTTCAATATCCTCTTTCCCGCTGTATCAAGATTCCTTGATGAAAATGTGGAAAAGGAGATTAAAAAAGATATCCTCACCATGAGGCTTGTCTTTAATGCCTATGAACTTCAAAAGAAGGTCTCTGAAAAGGAATTTGATGATATACTTCAGAAGACAAAGGAGATAGATGATGAATTCCTGAGAAAGACTAAAGCCCTTCCTCTATCCATAAATCTCTCATATAAAGAGATTGCAGATATCAGGAAGAAAAGGATAAAGTTTCTTGCTGGTATTGTCTGTGATATTCTCAACAACTGGGAGAATCATGGTGAATTATATGAAACAATAAATCTCATCTACAGGCAGGAAGGTTTTAAGAAGATTATACTCGAGCTTCTTCATCTTTATAATATCGAAACAAGGTTAATTGCTGATTCGATAAAATTACCCTTTTTCCTTCAATCGGCAAAGTCTGCCATTACAAAAAATCTTTATTTAACTATGGAAAGAGTTGCTAAGGAGTTAGCTGAAGAGTGGAGCAAATTATTAACAAAAGTCCGAATCCGAAATTAATCTCGGCGAACTTCTCTGAGTCTTGGGTCAAGACTATCCCTCAGGGCCTCTCCAAGGAGGTTATAACTCAGAGTGGTTATAAATATAGCAAGACCTGGAAATACAGAGAGCCACCAGGCAACCTCTATGTTGTCCTTTCCTGAACTCAGGATGTTTCCCCAGCTCGGCTCAGGAGGCCTTATGCCGAATCCAAGGAATGAAAGGGCAGACTCTGTAAGTATCGCACCGGCAATTCCAAAGACAGCTGCAACAAATACCGGGGCAAGGGCATTTGGAAGGATGTGTCTAAATATAATTCTTGCATTATTAATACCAAGGGCCCTGGCGGCCTGAACAAACTCCCTCTCCTTCAGGCTCAAAA
>DAISHO010000266.1:0-3278 GCA_036822495.1 Thermodesulfovibrionales bacterium | reverse complement strand
TCTCTATAGATAGATTTATAAGAAAGGGGGATCCCGAAGGCAAGGGATGCAAGTATCGTAAGCTTATGGGTAGCATCAATACCTTCAACATCAAGGGTTGGGTCTGCCTCGGCATATCCGAGTCTCTGGGCCTCAGAAAGGGCTTCCTTGAATGAAAGACCTTCAGCAGTCATCCTTGTAAGGATGTAATTCGATGTACCATTTATAATCCCGTAGATAGAGAGAAATCTATTTGCAACAAGCCCTTCTCCGACAACCTTTATAATAGGTATCCCTCCAGCAACAGATGCCTCAAATCCAAGCATCACTCCATTTTCTTTTGCCTCATGAAATATCTCCTCACCCTCTTCAGCAAGGAGGGCCTTATTGGCAGTTACTACATGCTTTTTATTCCTTATTGCCTTCAATATGAAGTCCTTTGCAGGCCTTATACCACCTATGAGCTCCACAACTATGTCAATACCAGGGTCATCAATAATCTCACTGGCATTTGTTGTGAGTAAACCCTCTGGAAGTTTTATTCCCCTATCCCTTTTTATATCAAGGTCTGCAATCCTTGCAATCTCTATATCAAGACCTGTCCTTTTTTTAATTAATACTGAATTCTGAAGGAGGACCTTTACAGTACCTGAGCCAACAGTGCCAAATCCGATTATTCCTACCCTTACCATATCAGCTCCCGAGGGAAAGGGCCCTCTTTATACCCCTCACAGCCTGCCTTATCCTGTGTTCGTTTTCCACAAGGGCAAATCTTACATAATTGTCACCACCTTCACCAAATCCTATACCAGGTGAAACAGCAACCTTTGCCTCCTTAAGGAGAAACTTTGCAAACTCAAGAGAGCCCATCTTTTTAAAGGCATCAGGTATCTCTGCCCATACAAACATAGTTGCCTTTGGTGGCTCAATATACCATCCTATCTTCTGGAGACCCTTCACAAGGACATCCCTTCTCTGCTCATAGGTCTTTCTATACTGCTCAACACAATCCTGAGGACCTCTCAGGGCTACTATAGAGGCAATCTGGATAGGCTGAAACATACCATAATCAAGATAGCTCTTTATCCTTGTAAGAACCCCAACTATGTCCTTATTCCCGACGCAGAAACCAACCCTCCAGCCCGCCATAGAATAACTCTTTGTCATGGAGAAAAACTCCACTCCTACATCCTTAGCACCAGGCACCTGAAGGAAACTCGGTGCCTTGTATCCATCAAATACAAGGTCTGCATAGGCAAAGTCATGAATCACTATGATATTATTTTCCTTTGCAAAATCAACAATCTTCTTGAAAAAAGAGAGGCCCTCAACTACCAGTGTTGTTGGATTATGGGGAAAGTTTATTATAAGGAGTTTAGGTCTTGGCCAGGAGGTTTTGTAAGCCTTTTCTATTTCAGCAAAAAAATCTATTCCATAACCAATAAGAACGCTTCTTACCTCTCCACCAGCAATGATTACACTGTAAGGATGAATCGGATAGGCAGGTGTTGGTGTAAGGGCAACATCACCTGGCTCTATAAGGGCAAGGGCAAGATGGGAAAGACCTTCCTTAGAACCAATAGTGACAACAGCCTCTGTCTCGGGGTCAAGGTCAACATCAAAACGCCTCTTGTACCACTCACATATAGCGACTCTGAGCTGAGTTATTCCTCTTGAGGCAGAATACCTGTGATTCTTTGGATTCTTTGCTGATTCACAGAGCTTCTCAATAACATGCTGGGGAGCAGGCATATCAGGATTACCCATGCCGAGGTCAATAATATCCTCTCCCCGCCTGCGAGCCTCCATCTTCAGATTATTCACAACAGCAAAGACATAAGGCGGAAGCCTGTCTATCCTGCTTGTGATCTTGCATCCTGTCTTTTTCATAAAATCTCCTTATACTTCACATAGGTTATATTATAAATATCCTCTGCATTCATAGAACTCCTCACAAGGGGACCTGATGCAACATACCTGAATCCAAGCTCCTTTGCAATACCCTCAAGAAGCCTGAATCTCTCAGGTAAGATATATTCTACAACAGGTAGATGTTCTTTTGTTGGTCTTAGATACTGCCCTATTGTAACCATATCACATTCACAAGCCCTTAGGTCTCTGAGAACCTCTATCACCTCTTCAAAGGTCTCGCCAAGGCCAAGCATGAGACCTGATTTTGTAAGCACAGAAGGCCTTATCTCTTTAGCCCTTTTAAGGATATTTAAGGAGCGTTCATAAGAGGCTTTTGGCCTCACATCTGGATATAGAGATGGCACAGTCTCGATATTGTGATTAAAGACCTGAGGGCCTGCCTCAAGGACTGCTCGAACCGACTCTATGTTACCATTAAAATCAGGAACAAGAACCTCTATGGAGGCATAAGGCAGATGAAACTTCAGCCTTTCTATTACCTTCACAAACTGAAAGGCACCACCATCGGGGAGATCATCCCTTGTAACAGAGGTTATAACAACATGCCTGAGACCCATATCTTTTGCTGCAAGGGCTACCCTTTCTGGCTCGTCTTTATCAACTGGAAGGAATCCCTCTGCTGGTGAAATTGAACAAAAACCGCAATTCCTCGTGCATTGAGGACCAAGGATAAGAAATGTAGCAGTTGGCTTTGAAAAACATACTGGTCTGTTTGGACATCTCGCCTCTTCACAGACAGTATGGACTCTATGCCTTCTGAGGCCCTTCTGGGTCTCAGAAGTATAATAAAACCTTTCCCTTCTTATCCAATTGGGCAACCTCAACTTTTACCCCGCCACCAATTTACAGGTAAATATTTTAACACAATCTCATAATTCAGGGACTTTCAGTAGAGCATCAGACATTTGTTCGATAGAACGGCAGTCAAATTGAAGAATAATTTACTCCTTATAAAAACTATCGCACTATCACCGAGCACTCAGCTGGTCGGCCGTATGGTCGCTCAGCCGCGTCATGTAACTAAGAGATTATAAAAAATGTTGAGGTCGTTATTTTTGTGGAAGAGGATATAATAAGGAATAGAAATTCTTAATGCCTCTAAAAAATAGACCTTTAAACAATATTATCTTACACCCTTGAATGTGACAACTCACCTAAATAACAGTATTTCCAAAGGGATCATAAAGATATTGAGTTCTAACTGCACCTGTTTCATCTGTAAGGGCTATAACCGCTCCCAAAGCATCGGCCTGATAATATCTTACCGTCCCATCAGCCTTAATCCTTCCAAGTGGTTCATCGATATTTAAAGTCCTGATGTAATTGGCTGTCACCATTCCACCCTCAATCTCCTGTATTATATCCAG
>DAISHO010000265.1:1839-3332 GCA_036822495.1 Thermodesulfovibrionales bacterium | reverse complement strand
GAAGTAGGCTGTTACCAGTGCAAGTAGAAGGCCCTCAGGCCATAACCTGTATTAACTTTCTATATTTCCAGAAGGATTTTCATTCTTCAGATATCTTTTGAACTGCATATCAATATATCTCAAGACCTCATCTTTGAGAGAGGCCCTGAAAGGATAGACACACCTTCCCATTATTATCTCGCCGTTGAGTTTTATAAGCCTTGTTGCAAAGAGTTCACCGACTTTTATTTTTTCCACTGATAAATTTAATGAGTTTAAGGCATCTGACTTAATTTTGTATCTTTCCTGAGTAATGAGGTCTTTAATAACAATACCCTCTTCACTGTTACTTTCCACCTTGTAGAGACTTATCCTGCTTTTTTTCAGCGCATCAAGTATGACACTTTCTTCTTTAGAAACCTCTGAAAACTCTCTATAGAGGTCTAAAAAACTCTCTCCATAAGGCGTCCTGTAATCAATGGTAAGCCAGTCTTCAAAATTTATCTCTCCTATATCGAGGAGTATTCCTTGCAAAAACTCCTCTGGCCTTTCTTCTTCCCAGAAATATTCAAAGGCCTCTTGGATATACTCCTGATAGTGTTCATGGATGAAGCTGTTTATCGTATTAAGGATGTTATAAATTCTCTGCTGTAAGGTGTTCATTCCAGCAAGGCCTCTACGAATTTATCAGGATTAAATTCCTCAAGGTCTTCAGGCCCTTCGCCGATCCCGATTAATTTAACAGGGGTACCAAATTCTTTTCTTATTGCGAAGACTATCCCTCCCTTTGAGCTCCCGTCGAGCTTTGTAAGGGCAATGCCTGTGATACCAATTGCATCATTAAAAAGCCTTGCCTGCTGGAGGGCGTTCTGTCCTGTTGTTGCGTCAAGCACAAGGAGGCTTTCATGAGGTGCTTCAGGGATTACCTTCTGGACTACCCTCTTTATCTTTTTTAATTCCTCCATAAGAGGTGTCTTTGTATGGAGACGACCAGCTGTGTCGATTATAACAATGTCTGTGTTTCTTGCCTTCGCTGACTGAACTGCGTCAAAAGCCACTGCAGCAGGGTCAGAACCCATTTGGTGTTTTATGAGCTGGGCCCCCGTCTTTTTTGCCCATATATCAAGCTGTTCAATCGCAGCAGCCCTGAAGGTATCAGAGGCAGCTATAATAACTGATCTTCCCTGGGTCCTGAACCTGTGGCAGAGCTTTCCGATGGTGGTTGTCTTTCCAACACCGTTTACACCTGTAATGAGTAATATAGCCGGGCTGTCTGAAGGTAGATTCAAAGGAGATGGTTCACCAAGGATCTCGAGCATCTTTGTCCTGAGGATTGTCTTTATGTCTTTATGGTCAGATTTTTTGAATTCTTCCTTTACTGCATTCAGTAATTCCTGAGTAGCCTTTGGACCAACATCTGCAAGGATCAAGGCCTCTTCGAGTTCCTCCAGGGTCTTTTGATTAATAGTTCCCTTAAAGAGGTCGCTGAGTCTTTCTTGAAGTCCCTTTCTTGT
>DAISHO010000265.1:0-1739 GCA_036822495.1 Thermodesulfovibrionales bacterium | reverse complement strand
TCTCAAGGGAGCCAGAGGTCTATATTGACCTTGTCCGTAAAGGTATAGCTGGTTTTATAATCTTTGGTGGTGACCTTGAGAAGTTAAGAGAGGGTCTCCTTTATCTCCAGAGTATTGCTGATTTTCCCTTTATTATAGGCTCTGATCTTGAGCAGGGACTTGGGCAGCAGATTAGAGGTGGCACTACTATGCCATCAGCAATGGCAATGGGTTCTGCCTGGCTTAAAGACCCTTCTGTAGTAACACTTATTGAAGAGGCCTTCAGACAGACTGCAAGGGAGGCCCTTTATGCTGGAATAAATACTATCTTCGCCCCTGTTATGGATATCCAGAGTAACCCTGACAATCCCATTATTTCTATACGTGCCTTCGGAACAGAACCAGAAATAGTCTCCTATCTCGGTTCACTGATGATAAGGTGTTATGAAGAGGAAGGTCTTATGAGTTGTGCAAAACATTTTCCAGGTCATGGAGATACCGTCATAGACTCCCATCATGGGTTGCCCCTTATAGGCAGATCCCTTAAAGAACTTATTGAATTCGAACTTATACCCTTCAGGAAGGCTATTGAGAGTAATGTCTCAATGGTGATGATGGGCCATCTTCTGGTGCCTGCTATTGATCCTCAGTGGCCTATTTCTATGTCAAAGAAGGCAGTGGAGTTTTTGAGAGATATGGGTTTTGGTGGAATTATTGTTACTGATGCCTTCAATATGGGAGCCCTTTCAGGATATTCTGAAATAGAGGCTGCAGAGATAGCCCTTTCTGGAGGTGTTGACCTTATCCTTCATCCCTCTGATCCAGATACCCTGGCACAGACCTTAGAAGTCAGAGGTCAGAAGTCAGGCGTCAGGCGTCAGGCTTCAGGATCCAGGCCTCAGGAAAATAATTCCTTACAAGAAGAATCTTCAGCAACTGTTACTTTCGCCACCAATTTCCGCCTAAGGCCTTTAGCCTATAAGAGCCTTAAGCCTTCAGCCTATCCTGAGATTCGACCTCCGAGCTCTAACATCCGTTCCTTTTTGCCAGATTTTGAGAGAGGAAGGTTTATTGCAAGACAGATATATCAAAAGGCCCTTCATGTTACAGGTGAGATACCTGTTATGAGGTCTCCTCTTTTTGTTGTCCTTGATGAAGAGCTCTCTGGAAGATACCGAGCTTTTATTGGTGAGGTCGGCATTGAAGAGAAAAACTGTATATATATTAAAAGTGAAGATGATATAAAAGAGATTCCTCGGGACAGACAGGTAGTTCTTGTTCTGTTTTCAAGGCCTTCGGCGTTTAAAAAGAGGATCAGGGGTTTTGAAGATATTTCAGGTTTTCTTTTAAAAATGGCAGACCTTCTGATTTCCTTTGGAAATCCTTTTATAGTAAAAGCTGGTGGCGAAAGTAATGCTTTATTCATCTATGATGATACAGAGATGGCACAAACTGTTGTGGCTGATTTCTTACGGCCCTTTATCAGTTATTAATGCCCAGGCCATCTCTCTGTTTGAGATTCCATAAATCTCTTTTTTGGTAATTCCAATAATTCCCACTGGTATCTCTTGAGGGACGAGTTTTATGGCTTCCTGAAAGGCCTCTTTTAAGGTCTTATTTTCTTCAATCATCCTGTAAACACTGAGGGCTAAGAGCCTTTTTATAATCTCCTCACCAATGCCTGTAACAGCAATTGCTCCGAGAGAACCAGCATAGAATCCGCAGCCAATCAATGGTGTATCTCCCACCCTTCCACAGAG
>DAISHO010000264.1:0-3345 GCA_036822495.1 Thermodesulfovibrionales bacterium | reverse complement strand
GTTGCTATGTATTTGCCAGACACAGAGCCTATCTTTAGCCTCACGAATTCTTCCTGGCCAAGGGTGGAATGGATATTGCGGGAAAGTATTGCCTCTATCTCTTCCCTCTCAGGTGGTTCTATTCCCTGCATAAGGTATAAAAGGGGCCTTACAAACAGGTCAAAGGCTATGAAGGCAGAGACAGGATATCCCGGAATTCCTATTACTGGTTTTTTGTTTACTATTGAGAGCAACACGGGTTTGCCTGGCTTTATATTCACTCCGTGAACAATAATCTCACCAAGGTCACCTACTACTTCAGGGGTAAGGTCCTCTCTGCCAAGGGATGAACCTCCGATTATAAGAACCATGTCACATTCTGAGAGGGCATCATGGAGAGTCTTCCTGAGTATTTCTCTATCATCAGGTATTATGGAATATCTCCTTGCCTCAGAATTTGTCTCTTCTATAAGGGCACCCAGAAAGGCTGAATTAAATTCAATTAAAGCACCTGGCTTGAGTTCTGCCTCAGGCTCCACCATCTCTGTGCCTGTGGGGATTATGCCAGTAAGAGGTCTCTTTCTTACCCATATCTCTGTATTCTGAGAGGAAAGGAGGGCTCCAATGTGAAATGGTGTAATCCTCTCTTTCTCAGAAATAATCAGCTCTCCCTGAATGATGTCCTCACCAGCAATCCTGACATTCTGCCATGGTGTAAGGGACTCCCTCAGTTCAATATATTCTCCATCCTCTTTCCTCACTGTATTTGTCTCCTCTATGAGTACTACAGCATTAAAATCAGAGGGCAGAGGATCACCTGTATCAACCCTTATAGCATCTCTTCCCACAAGTAGATAAACAGGTGTCTTCTCAGAGGCACCTCGGGTTTCTGAAAATCTCACAGCATATCCATCAACTGCAGAGGCATGAAAAAATGGAGAGCTTATCTTTGCCCAGACAGGTCTTGAGGTAATCCTGTTAGCAGAATAAATAGTTTTTATTAATTCCTCAGGAAGAGGGAAATGACATTTTTCAGTGATAGCCTTAAACCAGAGGGTCTTTGTATCCTGAAGGGAAATATTTGTCCTGTAAAGCCTCATGCCTCATTCTTGCTTTGTTTCTGCATGCAGGAACGGCCATCAAATATGGCTCCTTCAGAGATAGAAAGCTTTGCTGTGCATACCTCACCAGAGACCTGAGCCTTATGTTTTATCTCTATGGTCTCTGTTGCCTTTATATTCCCTTCTACCTTTCCTCCTATAACTATACCTCGAGAGCTTATATCACCTTTTACATTCCCTCCCTCTCCGATAATCACCCAGTCTGCATTAATGATTCCTTCAAAACCACCATCAATCCTTACAGTTCCTTTTGAATTAAGTTCTCCTTTAAAAAATGTCTCTGGGCCAATAATGGTCTCAACTCCTTGCTGTTTCTTTGTAAACATCAGTAGTTCTCCTTAAGATATGATAATGGATTTACATGGGCACCATTTTTCCAGACCTCATAATGGAGATGGGGTCCAGTGGTAATACCCGTGTTTCCTGAAAGGGCAATAACATCTCCCCTCTTCACCCTCTGTCCAACCTTTACAAGGTTCTCTTTGTTATGGGCATAGGCGGTTGTGAAGCCGTGACCATGCTCTATTATTATTGTATAACCACTCCCTGCTGTCCAGCCTGAAAAGACAACTATACCGTCAGCCGTTGACCTTACCTCTGTGCCTGCTGGCACTGATATATCAATCCCGGAATGAAAGGCTATCTCTCCAAACTTTGGGTGAGTCCTCTCTCCATAACCTGATGTTATTACACCTTTAACAGGCCACCCCAGAGGTGTTGAACGATAGAGGTCCCTCTGTTCACTGAGATACTTCTTTATCTCCGTAACAGTCTCAACAGTCTCTTCAATCTGTTTTCTCAGAACCTCCATATCAATAGAACCTGTATCTGTAACCTCCACAGCCTCAAGGACATCCTTCCTTGATTTAAGGGCAAAGAGTTTTCTGAATTCAGCTTCTGCCTTCTGAAGGGATGATATCGTAGATTTCAACTCAATAAATTGATTCATAAAATAAGAAAGTTTGTTTTTCATATTGTAATACTCAATCGTATTAACCGCTATAGAAACTACATAGATTGAACCAGCGCACCAGAGAAATACAGCAAGCACAATAATAGAAAATGGTACCTTTATTGCCACAGGTTTTGTCCTTGCATGGGGTACAAGCATTACAGTAACAGGAGTAAAAACCTTTTTTAAAAAAATCCTCAGTTTATACATACCTTACCCCCTTGTTACCTTTTTCGATAAAACCGATTTTAAAGGCCCTGTATTGAGCCTTCTCGAGAACTGATAAGGCCCTATCCCCCTCGGCCTCAGGCACAATAATAATATAACCTATTCCCATATTAAAAGTCCTGAAGGCCTCATCTTCAGGAACGCCTCCGAGCTCCTGAAGATATCTGAATATGTAAGGTATTCCCCAGGAATTTTTATTTATAACTGCAGAAATATTCTCTGGAAAAATTCTCGGCAAATTACCTGTGATACCACCACCTGTGATGTGGGCCATCCCCTTTACTGTAACACCTGAATCCTTTAAGGCCTTAAAGGCCTTTATATAGATCCTTGTTGGTTTTAATAATTCCTCGCCAAGTGTTATGCCGAGTTCATTAATATATAAATCAAGACTCAATCCTTTTTTTGCTAATAAATGCCTTACAAGGGAATAACCATTACTATGCAATCCGCTGGAAGATAGGCCGATAATCATATCACCAGGTCTTATATCAGTTCCTGTAATTATTTCGCTCCTTTCCACTACACCTACAGCAAATCCGCATAGATCATATTCATCGGGCTGATAAAATCCTGGCATCTCTGCAGTCTCTCCACCTATGAGAGAACAACCAGCTTCTTTACAGCCCTCAGCAATTCCTTTAACAATCTCAAGGGCCTTTTCAGCAGAAAGTCTTCCAGTTGCTATATAATCAAGGAAGAATAAAGGCTCTGCACCACAGGTAAGAACATCGTTCACACACATAGCAACAAGATCAATCCCGACTGTATTATGTCTGTCAAGCATAAAGGCAATCTTCAACTTCGTGCCCACTCCATCAGTGCCACTCACAAGGACAGGTTCTTTATATTTAGAAAGGTCAAGTTTAAAAAGGGCATTGAATGAACCTATATCAGACAGAACCTCCGGTCTGAAGGTCTGCCTCGCTACTGGCAAGAGAAGCCTAACAAACCTCTCAGCCTCGTCAATGTCAACACCCGCATCCTTGTATGTAAGTGCCATATTAATCCACCAATATACATTATCTCAAAATGCAACTAAATATTCAAGAAAAAAATTAAGGT
>DAISHO010000263.1:0-3358 GCA_036822495.1 Thermodesulfovibrionales bacterium | reverse complement strand
AATATCCTGAAGCCTAACGCCTAAAGCCTATCTTAAGCCTTCAGCCTATTTGAGGTCTTATGCCCTCTTTAAAATACTATTTCAATTTATTTTGGACAGCAGTGTAACATAATTTTCTCTAACTGTTACTTTTGCCAGCAGTCACCTCTTCAATCATTTTAACTGCCTCTTCTGGTGAGGTCTGGTTGGTGTCAATTGTTAGCTCTGGATTAAGGGGCTCTTCATAAGGGACTGTCACACCTGGTACAGGCCAGCCAGCCCTACCCTTTTTATAGATATCCTCTGGTGCACCTTTTAGGTCTTTTCTCTTCTCTTCCCTTTCCATACATACCTCAATCGGAGCCCTTAGATAGACCTCAATAAAGTCTTTAATCTCCTGTCTTGCCAGGTCTCGCCATCTGCGTCTGTTAGCAGTAGCATCGATAATGACATTAGTGCCTTTTTTGTAAAACTCCCTTGCCATATATACAATTGACCTGTAAAGAAGTTCCCTTTCCTCTTCTGAATAGGTTGGCTGAGGTGTGACGAATCTCCTTATCTCATCCATTCTAAGGAGTATCCAGTCTGGATGGATCTTTAAAAAGGCATCCGCAATGGTACTCTTGCCACTTCCTGGAAGACCTGTAAGCCATATAACTGGCATGTTTATCTATCTTTACCTTAAAGAGGGGGATTATTCCTTACTTTTTGACCAGTCGTATCTCCTCCTCTTTCTATGAGTGATATATTTTTCTGCTGATAGTGCTGCTATACAGCCGTGGGCAGCAGCTATTATGACCTGTCTTACCTCTGTGCATGTTACATCACCTGCTGCAAAGACACCAGGCACAGATGTCTCCATCATCTTATTGGTTACTATACATTCATCATCGCTGAGTTCAAGGGCTCCCTGGAGAAAGTCCACAATAGGTCTTGAGCCGTGAAGATATACAAAGACTCCTGAGAGCTCCATTGTTTCTTCCCTGCCATCAGGACCCCTCAGTCTGATCTTCTCAACCACCTCATCACCAGATATTTCTGAGACAGTGTATCCGAGCATTACTTTTAGATTTGGTATCCTGAGGTCGGGATGGTCTTTATCAACCTTGAGTTTTGAAGAGGGTGATATAAGATAGACTATCTCGGCAAATCTTGTAAGATAGCCAGCTTCTTTAACTGCCTCTTCTGAATCGCCAATCACACACACTTTCTTTCCCTTAAAGAAGGCAGCATCACAGACAGCACAGTAACTTACACCTCTACCAAGAAATTCTGCCTCACCTTTAATCGTTGGTTTTCTGCCCATGGCGCCAGTTGCAATAATCAGTGCCTTTGACCTGAAGGTTTTATCCATTGTATATGTTTCCTTTATTTCTCCTGTAATATTAACACCTATTACCTGTGTTTCAATATATTCTGCTCCAAATCCTATTGCCTGCTCTCTAAATATATCAAGCAATTCCTTTCCTGAGATAGGACCTACCCCTGGATAGTTTTCTATTACTGAGGCAAAGGCAAGGGCGCTGGCAGAGGCAGATTTGTCCAGTATGGCTGTCTTGAGGCCAGCCCTTGCAGCATACTGGCCCGCTGTAAGACCAGCAGGTCCACCACCTATAATTACAACATCATACAATTCCTTATCCATAAATTCCTCCTTGGCTTTAAGCCTGTTTTTTATTCAGCCAATGACCTTACGACCTCAATAAGAGCCTCTGGAGTAAATGGTTTTTCCATGTATCTTTGAGCACCAGCAGATAGGGATTTTTCAGCAATCTCTGGAGTGGAAAAACCTGTGATGGCTATCACCTTTGATTGAGGTGAATTCTCTTTTATCCATTTTAGGACTTCGAGGCCATCCATCTTTGGCATCTTCAGGTCTGTTATAATTATGTCATAGCCTTTTTTCTTTATAAGCTCAAGGGCCTCGTATCCATCGCTGGCAAGCTCCACATTAAAGCCCTCTGGCTCAAGGATCCTTTTGCAGGAGATCCTCACAATGGCTTCATCATCAACAACAAGTATGCTCTTTTTCTCAGGCATCAAACTTAAGTCCCTCAAAAAGCCCTTTTATAAATTTTAATACAGGAGGTGAATTGATTGGTATGTCTTCGAGTTCCTTTTTTATCTCATCTGTGTCAAATATAAAGACCTCTTCCTCACCCTTTTCAGATATCTTTTTTGCTATAAACCTGAACCGACATTCAGGGCAGGCTATTATGGCAGAAACAATTGTTGAACCTATGTCTCCAATGGGTTTTCTATCTATATGGTCTCTCCTGAATTTTGCAGTGATTGAGCAACCCCTGCCCGGGCTTGATTCTATCCTGAAGTTTCCATCGCATTCAAGGCAGGACTGTTTAAGAAGGGGTATGCCGAGCCCTGTCTTTTTACCTTTAGTGGTATAAAAAGGATCTTCTACTCTTTTTAAAATCTCTTGATCCATCCCCTCACCGTCATCTACTATCCTGAGGGTGATGAAGCCATCCAATCTGGAGTCAATTAGCTCAATCTCTATATTTTTTGCCTTTGCTGAGATGGAATTCTGGATAATATCAAGGATGTGAAGTGAGAGGTCTTCCATTAGAGGACTCTCCTTCCATCTTCTCCCCTCAGTGCCTTTTTAATCTCCTCAAGAGAAGGGGCTTTTATAAAAAATTCTGTATAGGCCCTTCCAATCTCATGTAGGTGATGGCTGTCAGAAGACCTTATAAGAGGAGCCTTCAGGTTGCCAAATCTCTTTTTTGCTTCATTAATGTCTGTGTACACTGAGACCTCAAGGCCATCAAATATTATATCTTCTGGTATAAAGCCGAGCTGGGATATAATGCTGAAGACCTCTTTGTCTATATGAGAGGCAATAGCAAGACCATTATATCTGTGAATAAGTTTTACAATTTCAAAGACATTCAATTTTGTTGCTCCTATTAATGGTCTCTTTACAAAAGAGAGAATCTCCTCTTTCTCATTCACGACAAGCTGATAACCGAGTCTATCATCAAATTCAGCACCTTCAAGGGTCTCGTAAACAATCTCCTGAAGGGGTTTTATTTTTTCATAGTCCTCAAAGAGGGCGAGGACATGGACCTCCTCTGAGGTCGTTATCTCCATTCCGGCAAAGACCTTAATGTCTTCATATTTTATGGCATTAAATGCTGGGATATTTTCTGCTGAGTTATGGTCTGTAATAGCGATTATCTGGAGACCTTTTTCCCTTGCCTTTCTGATGATCTTTAGTGGTGTCATATCGAGTTCTGCACAGGCAGAAAGACAGGTGTGGATATGCAGGTCTGCCCTGAAGGTCTTCACCTTTTGGTATTATCCAGCCTCACATCTGTCCAAGATAAGTCTTAAAAGGGCATGAGGCCAAAGAACAGGCTAC
>DAISHO010000262.1:0-3361 GCA_036822495.1 Thermodesulfovibrionales bacterium | reverse complement strand
TCAGCCTGTAGCCTATAGTTCCTCATGCCCTTTTAAGATTTATCTTGGACAGGTGCTGGTGAATTCAGATTAAATTGGCGAAAGTTACCGTGGGGTGAGGTGATAAATAGAAATGATTAACTTGAGATTCTTAAAAGAGATTAAGGATAAGGAGATTGTATCAGTAGAATTTAGACAGCAGAAGGGAGAACATTTCCTTGAAAGACCCGACGGTAGCAGGGTGCTGGTTATTGGGATAGAGAGATTAGAAAAGGTAAATCACAGGCGAGCCATACTCCTTGCAAGAAAGGTCATATCCCTTGCAAAGACAAACAGGATAAAAAGGCTTTCTTTGAATTTTTACGATTTCTCCTTTCCGGAACTTAAGAACTCAGAGGAAGAAAAGGCAGAACTCCTTGCTACAAATTTTGAGATGGCAAATTTTGAATTTACAAAATATAGAACTCCACCAGAGGATGGCTGGTCCTTTGTTGAAGAGATAGTAATTACTGGAGAGATAAGTGAGGGTGTGAAAAGGGCTTTCAGGACAGGCCAGATTATAGGAGATGGTGTGAATCTCATGAGAGAGCTTGTTAATACACCCGCTCTGGAGATGACCCCTGAAGGCTTTGCTTTTGAGACAAAAAAGATTTTGAAAAATAGAAACATAAAGATTCAGATATTTGATAAAATGGGTATTGAAAGGCTTAAGATGGGAGGCCTTCTTGGCGTTGCAAGAGGCTCAGTGAATGAACCGAGGTTTATTGTCCTTAATTACAGGGGAGCAAAGGAAAGGACTCCTATTGTTCTCATTGGCAAAGGTGTGACCTTTGACAGCGGAGGTCTAAACCTCAAACCTTCAGAGGCAATGTCTGACATGCATATGGACATGTCAGGTGCTGCCTCCGTTGTTGCTACCTTGAGGCTCGCCTCAGAACTAAAGATAAAGAGAAATATAATAGGTCTTATACCTGTTGTGGAGAACATGCCTTCCGGGAAGAGCTACCATCCCGGTGATATCCTCAGGACTTCTTGCGGAAAGACCATAGAGGTTCTCAATACTGATGCTGAAGGAAGGATTATCCTTGCTGATGCCCTGTGCTATGCAAAGAGGTTTAAACCTTCCTTTATTATAGATGTGGCAACCCTTACAGGTGCTGCAACAGTTGCCCTTGGACAGAGGGCAATGGCTATATTTTCGAATAATGAAGCCTTGCTTGAAAAGGTTAAGAACCTTGGTGAACTGAGCGGTGATTATGTCTGGCCCATGCCTTTATGGGAAGAATATGAAGAAGATATAAAGGGAACATTTGGAGATGTAGCCAATACAGGAAAGACAAGGTATGGTGGTGCAATTACAGGTGCAATCTTTCTTTACCAGTTTATAAAAGATTCAGGTGTGCCCTGGCTTCATATTGATATGGCACCGAGAATTACCTCTATTGAAGGCGAATATCTTGCAAAGGGTTCTTCAGGTGCACCCGTGAGATTACTTCTGAAGATTTTGAGGGATAATATCGGGATTATAGAGCAGTAGAGCAAGTTTTTTAAAGGAAGAAATATGTATTCCATAATTTCCTGCTGTTCTCCTGCTCTGTTGCTCTGCGATTGGCCTTATGCCAATTCAAAATTTTATTTTGGATAGGTGTGCTTGAACCATTTTATTAATAGTTAAAATTATTGCTGTCCAGAACAAATGGAAGGGCACAAGGCCTCAAAGAACCATTTGAAAGATTTAAAATGATGCTATGGTTATGGATAGAAGTTGTAAGTTGAAGCATAATATTGCTAAAAGGAGGATACAGGAGGAGTGGACCTCCTGTAGTCTGATGTGGCTTTAAAAAAGAAATTTTCTTTACTATTCTTTAGTCTCTTTGCTATTTTATTGGCCATCTCTTTTTATATCCTTCTTAATGAAGAAATAAGGTTCACAAGAATTAGCTTCTTAGAAAGGATAAGTCTGTCTTCTGAACATATAAAGAATGGCATGGTGGCCCTTATGCTCGAAGGCAAAGGTAGAGATTTTCAGTATTATCTTTCTCAGGAGACCAGGGGTGATATTAAGGCTATAAGACTTATTAGAGACGATGGTGTTATTATTGGATCTTCAAACCCCCAAGAGGTCGGCCAACAGTTCTCACTGGAAGATTTGAGATTCAGTGAGCCTAACGAAGTGAGGAAGAAGATTGAGGAATTTCAGAAAGGTGCCGGTTCTTTCTATATACCTCTATTTAATGAGATGCCATGTCAGAGATGTCATAAAGATAATAAGCAGATCAGGGCGATACTTGCGATTGATGTCTCATCTGCAAAATATATAAGTGCTATTTCCAGGATTAAACAAAGAGGTATTTTTTATTTTATCACTATACTGATTATATCGTTCCCTTTTATATGGTTATTTACGGGCCTTTTTATCGAAAAACCCCTTAAAGATATATTAAGAGTAATAAATGCAGTAATTGCCCGTGATCTAACGATGAGGGTGGCCACTGATAGGGATGATGAACTCGGCCAGCTCGGACGGGGTCTTAATAATATCCTTTCGGAACTTGAGAGGACAAAGAGGGATTTTGAACTATGCCATCTTTCGGAGATGAGAAGAGTTCAGGAGATGGCCACACTTGGAGAGCTTGCCTCTGCTGTAGCCCATGAGATAAGGAATCCCCTCGCTGGAATAAGCGGTGCCATTCAGGTCCTTTCTGAGGATTTTCCTGAATCTGATCCGAGGCAATCCATAATAAAGGAGATTCTTAAGGAGGTCGAGAGGCTTGAGCGGTCTATCAAGGACCTTCTTGTTTTTGCAAGGACTCCCGAACCTTTATTGAAGCATGTCTCTGCCAAGCTTATTTTTGAAAGACTCATAAGATTTATAGAGCCCCAGGCATTGAAGAATAATGTATTAGTGAAGATGGATTTATCTTCTGAGGTAGATGAAATCTATGTAGATGTTGAACAGATTCATCAGGCCTTTTTTAATATAGCCCAGTACTCGATCCAGAACATGCCAGAAGGCGGGATACTGACCATTGTTGTAAAGAAGATAAATAAGGAATATGCAATATCATTTTCGGATACGGGTCAGGGTATCCATCCTGATGAGATTAAATTCCTTTTTAAACCCTTTTATTCAAGGGGCTTTGGTACTACCAGTCTCGGTCTTACCATCAGTAGAGGTATAATAGAAAGGCACGGTGGAAGGGTCGAGGTGGAAAGCATTATAGGCAAAGGTACAACATTTGCCGTATATCTGCCCCTTAGTGAGGGGTGATAATAAAATATTATAATAAACCACTGCTGTCCAAAACAAATTGAAAGGGGTTTTTATAAAATAGGCTGAAGTAGGCTACAGGCTATAGGCCATAGGCGATAGGCTGTAGGC
>DAISHO010000261.1:0-3393 GCA_036822495.1 Thermodesulfovibrionales bacterium | reverse complement strand
TTGGGAAACCCCTTTCAAAGGAAGAGACAAAGCTTCCTCCAGCAACATTCAAGGCAAAGGTGAATGAAAGGATAAAGGCAACAACAGAGGAGATTCTGAAGATCGCAAAAGGTGAGGTCAAGGATGTTCAGGTTATTGATGCAAGGACAGAAAAGGAATACACAGGTTATGATGTTCGTGCCCTAAGGGGTGGCCATATCCCAAATACAACTATGAATGTAAGCCATGAGCTTAATTTTGACAAGCAGACAGGCAAGATCCTTCCCCTTAAGATATTAAAAGACAGATTCTTTGGAAAGCTTGACCCCAATAAGAGGACTATAGCACTTTGTCAGACAGGCTCCCGCTCAACCCTCACCTACATAGTCCTTAAACTACTTGGCTTCAAGGATGTGGCAAATTATGACGACTCCTGGGTTGTTTATGGCAACAGTGTCTATCCACCATTTCCAATTGAGGATGAGCAGTGGATGAATATTGAGGCCCTCAATAAGGATCTGCCAAAACTTGAAAAAGAGGTAAAGGCCCTTCAGGATGAGATAAAGTCCCTTACAGAGGCCCTTGAAAAAGCCGGGATCATAAAGAAGGAGGAAAAGAAGGAGCAGCACTGACCAATAGTATGGAGAGCGTAGAGGTCAACATGGAGAAAATGATATTGATAAGCCCTGCTGGAGAGATAGAGACCTTTCTTCTTGATGGAATAAGGGCAGGCCTTGAAGAGAAGCTCAGGGCTACCTGCCATGTGGCAGAACCTGTTCCGATTCCAGAAGAGGCCTTTTCTCCAGAGAGGGCTCAATATCTTGCCCCACTTTTTTTGAGGTTAATAAAGACCTCTAAGGCCCCTAAAAACCTCCTCCTTACCCATGTTGACCTCTACTTAGAGGACCTGAATTATGTCTTTGGCTATGCCATACCGCAGGAAGGTATTGCCGTTGTTTCAAAGGCAAGGTTCAGAAGGGCTGATAGCTCGAGCTCAAAGCTTTTTGAAAGACTCTTAAAGACATCCATCCATGAAATAGGTCATCTATATGGCCTCAAGCACTGCCATGACCGAAGATGTGTGATGCACTTTTCCTTTGATATATCTGATACAGACCTTAAAGGCTCAGACTTCTGCATTGATTGCAAAAATAGACTGGAATTGGTGGAGAACCAACAGTGAGGTATGGTCATGAAACTTGGGATACTCGTAAACACAGATAAAAATCTTGACAGAATAATAGGTCTTACAGAGACAGCCCTTAAGAAGGGGCACGAGGTAGTGATATTTAATATGGACGATGGAGTGAAGCTTCTTGAAAAGGAAGAGTTTCGTTCCCTTTGCAAGAAAAAGGGTGTTTCTATGGCATTCTGTGACCTCAGTACCCATATCCTCGGGGTGTCAAAGGATGATCTTCCTGAGGAGATAGTTTGTGGAAGTCAGTACAACAATGCCCTCATGGTTCATGAGGCAGATAGGGTTATAGTCCTTTAAAGAGAGTGAGGCGAGTATGAAGAGGATTGCAGTTGTTGTAAGGGATAGACAATCAGAGGCCTTCAGGATGAGTGTAGGGCTTACCGTTCTTGATGATCAGGTAGATATCTTCATAATGAAACCAATCAAGGATGACCCCAGGACGACAGAGGAGCTCAATGGAGCCCTTGACCTCGGACTCAAGTTCTATAGCCTTATCCATGATGAGAGATTCCATGTCCTCAGGCTTGATGAATTTGCAGAAAAGCTTCTTGAATACGACCATGTTATTCCCTACTAATTTGGTGGCGAGAGGAGGAATATGAAGATACTTCACATTTTAAAATCACCACCTGGTGAGGAGATCAAAAAGATAATAGAGCTCCAAAGCAGGATAGGAGAAATAAAGGTTGTTGACATAAATAATATTTCCCATGAAGACCTTATAGACCTGATATTTGAAAGCGATAAGGTTATTTTATGGTGAACGAAGGAGGACAGGCATGGGAGAGGTAAAAGGCGGTTTGACACTACCCTGGTTATGGGTAGCCCTGATTGTTGCCTTCCTTGCACTGGGCTTTATGCTTCCACCTCTTGACAAACCTTTAAGGGAACTGGCAAAGCAAGCCCAGGAGATGAAGGCCTCAATGCAGGAACAAGTTAAGTGACATTGAGTAAGTCAATGAATAAAATAACAGGAGGAAGAGAGATGAAAAAGAAAGATTTAAGGTCATGGCTTCTGATAACCATTGCCATGGTGTTTTTGTTTGCAGGGCTTTCAGTTCATATTCAATCAGTTACCTTCACTGGTGCAAGTAACAGTTTGAGCCCAGGGCTTTCAGGCTTCAGCCTATCTACCGCATCTGCAGAGGAGGTAACAGGTTTTAAATGGATTCCCCGTAGGCCTGGCATTACCCGCGCACAGATAGCCCTCGGAAGGGCTGTAACCCTTCCTTTTGAATTTACTCTTAGCGGGAATGTCCAGAAGGTGAGATTCGAGATACCAAAAAAGTTTTCTGACCTTGGCATTGATGTGGCAGATGATGAAGTGGCTGTAAAGGATGGCAAGGCAAAGTCCTCTGTGATTTTTACAGTGCCACCAGGTAAGCCCCTTGGAAGGTTTGAGCTCGATATAATTGTAAAGGATGCAAAGACAGGCAAAGAGCTTGGAAAGGGAACAATACCTTTTATGCTCCTGCCACCTGGTGTGGGTGGTTGTTAAAAAACTGAAAGGGAGGTTTCGGAATGTCAGAACTGGATTTTGGAATAAAAGGATGGTTTGAGACCTGGTACAGAAAATTCTTTCGAGAGAAGTGGCCCCTCTGGATTGCTGCTATATTTATGGCCCTTTCAGGCATAATAGCCTACGGGGTTGCTACCTGGAGCCTTGCAAGGACAGTTATGGGTGAAAACCCCTATGACCAGGCAAAGCCCCTCGGCACATTTCTGGGCTTAAAGGAGCTGGGTGGCATAATAAACAGTGCCCTCGGAAAACTCGGTCTTCCCCATTATCCCTTTAATGGATACATATGGCCTGATGGTCAGACAGTAAGCTATTTTGTCCAGTATCCGAATCCCCTTCTTGAACCAACTGCTGGAACAATGCTCGGGATACTCTTTGGAGGCTTAATAGCAGCCCTTCTTGCAAAGGAGTTTGCCCTAAAGGTCCCCCTTGACAAACTTGAATATGGTCTTGCCCTTGTGGGTGGAGTGCTTATGGGAGTTGGTGCAGTCTTTCAATTCGGATGCCCTATAGTGAGTACAACAAATCTTGGTGCAATGGGAGTTCAGGCAATAATAATGGTGATAGGGATGACTATTGGTTCCTACTTTGGCGCAAAGGTCATTGTATGGCTTGAAAAGAGGAGGCTCGCCTCCCTTGCCTGTGCAACCACTGATGGAGCTGGATACAGACCCCTTATGCATTTTGAAAGGACAAA
>DAISHO010000260.1:0-3405 GCA_036822495.1 Thermodesulfovibrionales bacterium | reverse complement strand
GAGGCACTCAAACAAAACTGACCACCCCGCGGACTTATGCCCAGCCTTACAAGCTCATGACTCCTCGTTGCATTAATTATCCTGTAGAGATATTCAACAATGTCTTCATGAACCATTACTTCCTGTACCCTCCTCTGAATCTCTATTATCTCCTGAGGGGTAATAACAGGTTCGAGTCTCTCTATATCCTCAAATCTCGGACCTCTCAGGATTGCCCTTTTTTCTGATTCCTTATCAGGATATCCAAGCCTCAGGTGCATCATAAATCTGTCGAGCTGGCTTTCTGGAAGAGGAAAGGTTCCGTAATATTCTACCGGATTCTGTGTGGCAATAACCATGAAGGGTTCTGGAAGCTCATAGGTCTTTCTATCTACAGAGACCCTTCTTTCATTCATTGCCTCAAGAAGGGCTGACTGGGTCTTTGGATTTGTCCTGTTTATCTCATCAGCAAGCACTATATTGGCAAAGATAGGTCCTGGTTTGAATTCGAAGTCTCTTGTCTCTGGATTATATATATTCACTCCAATAATATCAGAGGGAAGAAGGTCACTTGTAAACTGAATCCGCTGGAATGTACAGCTTGTTGCCTTTGCAAGGCTATAGGCAAGAGTGGTCTTTCCTACACCAGGGATGTCTTCTATAAGGAGATGACCACGGGCAAAGAGGGTAACGATACAGAATTTTGTGACATCTTCCTTTCCGAGGATTATTAGATTCAGTGTTGATTTGAGCCTTTCAATAGCCTGAAAGACCGGTGATGCCCCAGGTGATTCGTTCATAACTCTATTCACAGTTCCTCAAGCCCCTTTGGAAGATGGGTAAGTATTTCTGAGCCCTTCTCTGTTACCCAGACCATATCCTCAATCCTCACCCCTCCAATCCCAGTTATATATATGCCAGGTTCAACGGTAAAAACCATTCCAGGCTTAAGTTTCTCCTTTACTGTTTCGCTTATAACTGGCAATTCATGAATATCAAGGCCAACACCATGACCTGTGGAATGGCCGAAGGCCTTTCCATAACCTTTTTTCTGGATATAATGCCTTGCCCTCTGGTCAATAATGTTTGCAAAAACACCAGGGGTTATTGCCCTCAAGGCCTCTTCCTGAGCATCTTTTACGATATGGTAGATCTTTTTTTTCTCTGGAGATGAATTGTTGCTGGTTTTAATCAAAAATGTCCTCGTCATGTCAGAGAAATATCCTTCTGCCTCTCCTCCCCAGTCGATGAGAACAAGGTCACCGGGCATAATCTTTCTTGTTGTCGCCTTTGCATGGGGCATTGCAGAGTTCTCTCCTGATGCAACTATTACCTCAAAAGGCAGATGCCGTGACCCGAGTTTTTTGAGCTGATATTCCATTTCAACAGCAATGTCAATTTCACTTATCCCGGGTCTTATTAGCTCTTTTACTTTTAAAAAGGCTTCTTCAGCTCTTCTTGTAGCCTCTTTTATTTTTGCAACCTCATCAGGACTTTTAATCTCCCTTAACCTTAAGAGGGCTTTTTTCAGTGAAAAGGTGTAAAGACCCAGTCGCTTTAGACCTTCAAAGACCTCATATGAAATCGATGGCTCAAAGGCTATTCTTTTAACATGGAGTTTATTGATAATAGATCTTAAGGCCTGAGTCTTGTTTTTATGGATTATGATTTCCCATTTGGTGGCGGAAGTAACATTGTTCGCCACCAATTCCTTTTCAGCCTGTTCTTTATATCTGAAGTCTGTGATAAAGAATCCTCCCCTTTTTGTATAAAGACATACTGCTGATGAGCCTGTAAAACCGGTGAAATACCTGATATTCTTCAGGTCAGTTATCAAAAGGGCATCAACAGTCCTCAAGCGGAGGAGTTTAAAAAGTGGATCCCTTAGCTCATTAGTGGCGTAAGTAATAGTTCTTTCTGACATATTTTAATATAACACATAACATTCAATTAAAAAATTTGGGACTCTCCCTAATTTTTCATAATTCCTGTCGCCTGTGTTACAATAAATTTGTGGCCTTAATTCTTTTGACAAATGACGATGGTATCCATGCCAGTGGAATAAGGGCACTTTATAATGCCTTTAAAGATATTCATGATGTTTACATTGTTGCACCTGATAGAGAAAGGTCTGCCTCAAGCCATTCATTAACCCTTCACAGGCCTCTAAAGGTCACAGAAATCGCAGATAAGGTCTTCACAGTAAATGGTACCCCTACAGACTGCGTTGCCCTTGCTGTGAACAAGGTCCTGCCAAAAAGGCCAGACCTCGTTATTTCAGGTATAAATGATGGTCCAAACCTTGGAGATGATATCACCTATTCAGGCACCGTCTCTGCTGCTATTGAAGGCACAATCCTCGGCATTCCTTCCTTTTCCATATCCCTCGATACATGGATACTGAAGAGGACTCAGAACCAAATTAGGGGCGAAACTAACAGTTCTTTTAAAACCGATAGCATTGAAGATAATAATTTCTGTAATATAAACATTTGCTGGTTTGAGACTGCAGGAGAGGTTGCAAAGAAGATCGCAGATTTTATCCTTGAACATAGCCTTCCCTATGATACACTTCTTAATGTGAATGTCCCTAATCTTCCCCTTCAGAAGATAAAGGGTATAAAACTCACAAGGCAGGGAAAAAGAATCTATGATAATGCTATCAAGGAGGTTTATTCCCCATCGGGTGAAAAACATTACTGGATAGGTGGAGGAGAGCCCTACTGGGAACGCAGTGAGGATACAGATATAAGCGCTGTAATGGATGGCTATGTCTCAGTTACACCTATCCATCTTGACCTAACAAATTACGATGCCCTGAACTATCTCAGTGGATTGATAGCAAAGTAACAGTAAGGAGTTTTCACTTGATTTCTGCAATGGGTGGCGAAAGTAAAAGTTCAGGTAAGGGTTTTAAAAAATCCTATGATGTGATTATCGCTGGTGCTGGACCTGCAGGAATCTTTGCAACCCTTGAACTTCTCAAGAAAGGGTTAAAGATACTCGTAATTGACAAAGGACTTGATATTGATGAGAGGGTCTGCCCTATGAAGATCAGGGAGGTATCGTGTCTTCAGTGTAAGAAATGTGCCCTCCTGAGTGGATGGGGAGGTGCGGGTGCCTTCAGTGATGGAAAGCTCAATCTTTCATCAGAGATAGGTGGATTTCTTTCAAGATACATCTCAAAGGACAAACTTGATGAGCTTATAGAGTATGTTGATTCAATTTATCTCAAATATGGTGCGCCCGAGGAGGTTTATGGAGGGAGTCCTGAAGAAATAGAAGAGATATCAAGGATTGCCTCAAGGAATGACCTTATCTTTGTGCCTTCGAAGATAAGACATATAGGAACGGACAGATGCAAGGATGTCCTGAGAAATATAAGGATGGACCTAAAGTCAAAGATAGATATAATCTTTGGAAGGC
>DAISHO010000259.1:0-3415 GCA_036822495.1 Thermodesulfovibrionales bacterium | reverse complement strand
TAACATGAATAAACTCATTCCACCTTTAAAAAATAATCCTGTCGCTTCTTTTGTGTTTTTGAGGCCTTATGCCAGCTTAAGCATTCCATTCCGATTTGTTCTGAACTGATCTTAATTCCTTTAAAACCATCCCCTTGCCTTAAGATATTCATAAACCTTTCTGACAGATTCCTCTATGGACAGTCTTGAGGTATCGAGTATAAGCTCAGGGTCTTCTGGCTCCTCATAAGGTGCATCAATACCTGTATAACCCTTTATAAGCCCCTGCCGCGCCTTCTTATACTGACCTTTCGGGTCTCTCTGCTCGCATATCTCCACAGGGCATCTCACATAGACTTCAATAAAGTCACCTTCATTAAACCTTGAGCGAACAAATTCCCTGTCTTTCTTATAAGGAGATATAAAGGCAGCAAGGACAATAATGCCTGCATCAACAAAGAGCCTTGCCACCTCTGCTATCCTCCGGAGATTCTCCTTTCTGTCTTCTGGAGAGAATCCAAGGTCTGAATTAAGGCCATGCCTTATGTTGTCTCCGTCAAGGGCATAGACTTTTATTCCATTATTGAATAGTACCCGCTCAAGATTATGGGCAATGGTGGATTTTCCAGAGGCAGAAAGGCCTGTAAACCAGACAAGACCACTTTTGTGCCCGTAGCTGACAATACGCTCCTTGCGGGTTACATATCCATCATGCCAGACAATATGATTGTTTTTCTCGGACATGAATTTTTATTTTACAATATTGTATTTAAAAAAAGCATAACAAAGTTGGGTATTTTTACCTTGAACAATATAACTGCTTTCTGATATATTGAGGCTATCCATCCTTGGTGGATTGATTCTCTTTAGATTAAGAAGGAGGTAGGCCATGAAAGTATTTCTTATGTTGTGTCTGATACTTGCCATGGTTTTTTCCTTTTCACTGGTCTATAGCCAAGAAAGGGAAGAGCCAGAGCAGGTGCCTGGTGAGGTGATTATAGGATTTGCCCCTGACCTCACAGAACAAGAGATTAACAGTATTGTAGCCCAGCTCGGTGGACAGGTGACTGGAAAACTTGACCTTCCTAAGGTTAAGGCAAGAAGGGTAAGACTTGGTTCAGCAACTATTCAGGCAACAAATGAGGTTATCGAGAGAATAAGGACAGAGCCAGCCTTCCAGAAGGCCATCAGATACGCAGAGCCAAATATCATAAAAAGGGCCTTCGGATCAGGAACCTCGGGTGATGCTGGTATAATGACCCAGAGCAACGATCCCCTATTATCTTATCAATGGGGATATTTTGACATTGCAGCAAACTGGATACCTCTCCAGACAGCAACACCTCCCATTATAGCTGTTATTGATACTGGCGTTGACTATACCCATCCTGACCTTATGGGAAAGGTAATAAAAGGTTATGACTTTGTTAATGCAGATAATGACCCCATGGATGACAATAGCCACGGGACCCATGTAGCAGGTATTGCTGCTGCAAGGTCAAACAATGGCATTGGTATTACTGGTGTAAGCTGGAAGGCAAGTATCCTTGCTGTTAAGGTACTGAACTCCCAAGGACGGGGGACAGTAGCTGATATTGCAGCTGGCATTAAGTATGCTGCTGACTATCCAGGTGTAAAGGTGATTAATATGAGCCTTGGTGGAGGCTATTCCCCTACAGAAGAGGCAGCAGTGGATTATGCTGTGAACACAAAAGGGATACTCCTTGTGGCAGCAGCAGGGAATGATAATACTAATACTAAATCATATCCAGCAGGCTTCTCAACAGATTATCCAAACAAGGTCATAGCAGTTGCAGCCCATAAGGATGATCACTGCAAGGCATCATTTTCAAACTATGGCACATGGGTATCTATTACAGCCCCAGGAGAAGATATAGTATCAACAACACCTATAGGTGGTGCAGGTGGGAATATTGAGGGATATGCATTATTTAGTGGCACATCCATGGCATCGCCCTTTGTTGCTGGTTCTGCTGCTGTTGTATGGGCCCTTTATCCAGAATATACAAATGAACAGATCGGTCAGCTCCTAACAACAAAGACAGGGTTTACTCCAAACAGGGATGGCACATGCTGGCCCAATGATGGCTCAACCTTTGGAGGGCTCAATCTATTACATCTTGTAAAGACAGCTGAATATGAGGCATGCTCCCTTGCTGGAATATACGGTTTTGCCTCTAATGCAGAGAATGGAGAGCCCCTCACAGGTGCAAAGGCTATCCTCAAACTTGGCACAGTCATAAAGGGCATGGACTATGTTCCATATTATGGATATCTATCCTACTTAAATGGCACAAGAACCGCTGGCGCTTTTGGCCTCTTTAATATCTTTACTGATGCAACTGATCAGGACCTTAAGCTCACATTCTCAAGAAAGGGATTTTCAAAACCCCTGCTTGATGTCCATTCACATTCCTGTGTCTGGGATTATAGCGGTTTTACTCCCGTTGCACCAAACAGGCCATACTATTATCTGAGTATCACCTGGCACTATGGATATACAAATGCCTTATACGATGCCTATCTCAAACATCCTGATGGTTGGTATATAGGCTACGGTTTGCCAGGCTCTCTCAATGAGTATCCCTGGGCAAAGTGGCTCTGGGATAGTGACAGAGAATACTTCAATCTCAGGGCATCTTCTGAAACCATTAGAATCAAAAAGCTCAATGCAGGAACCTATACATTCTTTGTAGATGATTGGTGGATTGGATCAGGAAGCAATTACTGGAATAGCTCGGTCATAAAGGCCTATATCTACAGGTGGGATCCAGCAACATTAACACAGAAATTGATTAAGGTTATTACACCTCCAGCGGGTTGCACGGGTAAATACTGGCATGTTGCTGATATAAATGGAGGAATTGTTACAGAGGTAAATACCTGCAGTGATTCAGCTCCTTATTAAATAACGGGAGTTCAGGCGGGGCTAAAGCCCCGCCTGAAAAGTCTTTTACAGCTTAATCACATTGATAGCCTTAAGGCCTTTTGGACCCTTTTCAGTATCAAAGCTAACTTCATCACCCTCAGCAAGGGACTTGAATCCATTGCCCTGGATGGCTGAATAGTGGACGAACACATCGTTTCCATCTTCGCTTGTGATAAAGCCAAAGCCTTTGGATTCGTTAAACCACTTTACCTTTCCATTAGCCATTTTCTTTACCTCCTTCTTACAAACTAAAGCTTCAGAAACAGCCACTTCAACAAATAAGGGCCACAAAGCTAAAAGTCTTTGTGGCCCTTTTCTACACAAAAACTTCTGAAACTTCACTATACTGTAACATATCAATCCAGAAAAAGCAACCTTTATTTTTGACAGCAGGGTTTTATGGTCATACCTGTCCAAAATAAAGTAATGGACATAAGGCCGAAAACAGGCTACAGGCTTCCTATAGGCTATAGGCTACAGGCTATA
>DAISHO010000258.1:0-3435 GCA_036822495.1 Thermodesulfovibrionales bacterium | reverse complement strand
CAGCATCCTTTGCCTCATAGATACTCTTTAAATCCACCACATAATAGACCTCTCCAGAATCCTTCATCTCCCTGAAGTCTGAACGCCTTGTAAGATAAAGGGCCTGCCATTCCATACTTCCGAGCCTGTAATAATCTCCACAGGGTCTTTCACTTATAAAATCAGGAACAGGAAGCTCTGCTAAATTAAAGAGTTCCTTGAAGATACTTCTTGATAGAGATAAGGGATCTTCTAAGGTATAAAATCTACCTTCAGGAATCCTCTTTAAAAATTCATATAAGAAAAACCTGAAGAGGCCATCATCTACTGTCCCTACCTTTTCCTCAAAATATCTGTCTGCCTTTTCCTTAATAAACCTATCTTCGGAAAAAGGAGAACCAAAATGGAGATAGTATATCCTCCTTATAACCTGGCTCTCAGCACTGAATCCTATGTTGGATGTTCCTATAAGACATGGATGGGGCTCTGAAAGGGTATTTGTGAGGCTCTTTATCAATCTCTCGCCTTCACCTTTGAAGAAGTTATCGTAAATCTCATCAACAAGGATAGGGAATATGTTGTTTGTATAAAAAAGGTCATAAAGGATCCTCTGGTTCTTCGTATATATGTCCCGATAATTAAAGACATCAAAGGTGTTTCCAAGAAGCCTGTTTATAAAAAGGAGGAGTTTTGTCTTACCTGTGTTGGCAAGGCCTCCAAGGATAAGGACAATAGGTATCTCTGCAACCTTCTCCTCTCCTTTTTCCTTCCTTACAGACTTTCTCATGATATGAATAAAGGGTGAGGTAAAGGCATAAAGGATAGCCTCAAAGACCCTCTTCAGGACCTCCCTGTTCTTATGGACAGCAAACTCCCAGTAGGATTCAACAAAATTAATCACCTGAAGGAGTCTATCCCTTAATCCATCTCTGTTAATCTCTGCAGTATAAGGAATTGCATGTCCCTCCTGTTTTATGTAAAACTCAGACCTGCCTGGATTAAAATAGAGGAATTTCCTCTTATCAATAAACTCCTGACTCCTCCTGTGAGAAAAGGAGACTATCTCCTTGAGCTTATCCTTTAAAGACTGAAGCCTTTCCTTCGGCTCAAAGGCATGGCCCTCTCTGGTCTTCTTTGTAACATGCTCTACAATCCTTTCTACCCTTTCAATCTCCATAAATCTTTCTTCAAGATGCTCCCGTTCCTCAACGACATTAATAACAACGCTGGTGGCATCGCCACTATAGATATTCTCCCTGTTTATCTTCTCAACAGTCATATCAGCCCTCTCCCCAGGAGTGACTATAAAGACATTCTCAGCCTTAACAAGGATAGCCCTTATCTTTTTTCTTGTAGTCTCTGAAAGAAAATCCAGAGAATTCCTGTAGAGCTCATCAAATCTCTTTAAATAAGCCTCACAGAAGGCCCTGTTATAGTTGCTATCATAGACTATAAGCTCTTCGTATTGATTCCTGTCTCCAAAAGCAGAGGCTGTAAAATTAGCTGACCCAACCATTACCCTGTAAAAGGCTCCATCTTTTGATATGAGGATATAAATCTTGGAATGGATCCTCTCCCCTGCCTTCATATATCTCAATTCAATTTTGCCATTGTCCAGCTTTTCAAGGACCTCTGGATAGGTCTCTGCCTGACGGACAAACCTTTCTTCTATTAATGGATCGAACTGATAGAATGCCCTTGCTGTCTCTTCCTCACCGAGGATTGCTATTACCTTTTCAAATCCTCTGATTCTTTCAAAGAGGAACTCAGGAGAGGAAACGAATGTGACGACCTTAAGGTCACTGAATTGAGAGGGATTAAAAAGGTCAAAGGGATTGACACAGAGAGTCCTGTCATTATGGATGATATGGAGATAGGATGTCCTTTCAGAAAAGAGATTCACTGTTAATTATATCAAAAATCTAATTGATTAGTTCTGTGTAACTCTTCAGTCCAGAAAAGGGATAAAGGGTTGACATGGCCTTACTCTCTGTGGGTATGCCTGACTCCTCAAGGACAGCCACAGGATTGAGACCTCCCACTATGACTATCCCTGCCCTGTCAATACCTGGCTGGACACCGAGGACAGGTTTATTTGGCTCACCAATAACAAGTATCCCGCCTATGTCTTTTTTTGAAAGCTCCCTTGCAAGCTCCTTTACCCTTTCAATACATACAACAGGTATCTCCCTGAAGCTTGCAAGGATCCTGCCTGTGCCTTTCTTTACAGCTCCAAGGACATCCGTCATCTTACTCCTGATAAATACATCATGGGGGTCGAGAGAAGACCCTTCGTAACTGATAAGGGAAAGGAATCTCACAGGTTTTTTGTTCATAATCTCAACGACACCACCAAATCTTGAGGTCACGGGAATTCCAGCCTTAAGGAATATGCCATTAATTGTTATACTGCAGACTGTGGCAATGCCAATCTTTCCTTCAGGTATTAAGACCTCTCCAATGGTCTCACCTCTTTTTGCAATCAGTAGTTTATTGCTCATGACATAAGGTGATTGAAAAACAGGCTTCATTATCTTCAGGGCCTTCTCAAAGTTCTTTTCAGAGAAAAAAGATATGTTCAGGATGATATCTCCATTAAGGGTATCAAGGTTGAAGGTTGTGAGATAGGATAGGGCCTCTATCCTTGAGCTTACGAAACTTGCTTTTTCAAGGACAAGGGCATTGTGAAGCTCCCTCCTGCCCTTCTCTGTAATCTGCCTTCCCTCTTTACCAAAGACTTTTGTATATCCCCGCTCATCAAGTATTTTAAGGTGGTATCTTACCGTCCTTTCTGACAGATCTACTCCATGAAGTTTTAATCTTTTTGCAATCTCCCTTGAACCGATTGTCTTATTCTCTTTATCAAGGACCTTAAGAATTGATATGGTAACCTTATTCATGCTATAAATTAGATATCAAAATATCTTTCTATCTCCCATCTTGTGACCTGTTGTTTGAACTCATTCCACTCCTCTGTCTTGATTGAAAGGTATCTGTCATAGAGATGTTCACCAAGGACTTCTCTCACTAATGGACTTTTCTTCATCTCCATCAGGGCTTCGAAAAGAGAGGCTGGAAGAGTGTCAATATTTCTTTTTCTGAGCATTACTTCATCAAATTGATACAGATCCTCTTCAACAGGCTCAAGTAGAGGTATTTTTTTCTCAATTCCGTCGAGTCCTGAGGCAAGCATAACAGCAAAAGCAAGATAGGGATTGCATGCAGGGTCAGGACATCTTAATTCTATCCTTGCAGAATTTGGCTTATCCTGAAACCATCTCGGCACCCTTATGAGGGCAGATCTGTTTATCCTCGCCCAGGATATATACACAGGGGCTTCAAATCCTGCAATCAATCTTTTATAAGAGTTAACTGTAGAACAGAGTATTGGCATAATGCTCTTTATATGGAAAAGCTGACCTGCCATAAAATTATAAGCCAATTCCGATAACCCAT
>DAISHO010000257.1:0-3450 GCA_036822495.1 Thermodesulfovibrionales bacterium | reverse complement strand
GCCTCCTCAGAGAGGTCATGATATAACCTTAACAATTGATATAGAGGTCCAGAAGGCTATGGAAGAGGCTTATAAGGATAGGGCAGGTGCTTTTGTTGTATTAAAACCTGACACAGGTGAGGTCCTTGCCCTTGGAAGCCTTCCCTCTTTTGACCCTAATAAATTCAGCAGGGGTGCACCACCTGGATACTGGAAGGAATTATCAGAGGACCCCAGGCATCCCCTTTTAAACAGGGCATTTCAGTCTCAGTATCCCCCTGGTTCAGTCTTCAAGATAGTTACCGCAATAGCTGGTCTTGAAGAGGGTATTATTAAACCGTCAACCACTGTTCATTGTTCAGGAGGAATACCCTTCGGTAATAGATTCTTTAGATGCTGGAAAAAGGAAGGTCATGGTACAGTAGATCTCAAGAGAGCAATTATTGAATCATGTGATGTGTATTTTTATGAAGTGGGCAAGAAGGTAGGAATTGATAAGATAGCTAAATATGCAAGCTTGCTTGGATTGGGCAGGGATTCAGGGTTGAATTTTGTGAGAGAAAAAAAAGGTGTTGTGCCATCTTCTGAATGGAAGCTACAGGTAACGGGCCAGCCCTGGTATCCCGGTGAAACCCTTTCTGCCTCTATAGGACAGGGATATGTCTCTGTTACACCTGTTCAGCTTGCAAGATTAATAGCAGCGATTGCCAATGGAGGATATATGCCAAACTTACAGATATTAAAATCAAAGGATATAGAGCAGAAACAGGAGATTAGTGTCGGTAGTAACAGTGGTGAGAGTTTAAATAAGGAACCGGTCAGAGAGCTCTCCTCATCAGTAGCTGTTGAAGATAGGGTTAATATCTCTGAAGGTACACTCAAGTTTATTCGTGAGGCCCTTAGAGGTGTGGTTAATGAACCGGGTGGTACAGGAGGTGCAGCAAGATTGCAGGATATTTCAGTTGGTGGCAAGACGGGTACAGCTCAGGTTATATCAAAGGCTATAGATACGCATAAACTTCAGGGCAGATTTCGTGACCACGCATGGTTTGTAGCATTTGCTCCCACCTCAAATGCAGAGGTGGCAATGTCAGTATTTGTTGAGCATGGAGGTCATGGCGGAGCGGCTGCTGCCCCAATCGCGAGGATTGGTTTAGAGCGATATTTTAAACAGGGGCATATGCAACCAACTGATACAGGAGTAAAATCAGCTGAACTCAATAACACAAATCAGGGAGATTGAGTAATGTCTAAGGTATTTGATAGGCTCGTTCATTTTGACTGGTTGATCTTTTCAATTTCCATTATCCTCTCATTGCTTGGGATACTTACCATCTATAGTGCTACAAGGGTTCCGGTATATGAAGGTAATATAGTTTCCTATGGCAGCGAGATAATAACAGTCTCAAAGGGTGAGGGTACAACAACTGGTACCTCTGCCATCAGTAGTTTCAGACCTGATTTTTATGAAAGACAGATTATCTGGCTACTTGCAGGTATAGTGGTATTTATCAGTATTCTCTTTATAGATTACCAGTGGCTCAAGAGATTCGCCTATATTCTTTATTGTGGTAGCATTATCTTATTGATTGTAGTCCTTTTCATCGGAAAAAAGAGCATGGGAGCAAGCCGCTGGATCAATCTTGGGTTTTTTTCTTTCCAGCCAACAGATTTATTTAAAATAACATTTTTAATAATGATGGCTGCCTACCTCGATGACATAAAGACAAGACTTACAGCTCCTGTAACATTCAAGATATTCCTCCTCTTTGTCTTCTTGCCTGTTCTTCTTATCTTTAAACAACCTGATCTTGGGTCAGCAGCAATTATTTTTATTACCTTTTTATGTATTATTCTTTTTTACGGTGCGGAATCAAGATTTATAAAGATGGCAATAATTATAGGGCTTATATCACTACCATTTTTGTGGCCTGTTTTTTGGGAGCACCTGAAGGATTATCAGAAAAACAGAATACAGGCCTTTTTAAGCGAGGAGATAGATCCGGCAGGGATAGGTTATCATATAAAACAATCGAAGATTGCTATAGGCTCTGGGGGGATTATCGGTAAGGGTTATCTAAAAGGAACGCAGGGCCCTTTAAAATTTCTTCCAGAGAGGCATACAGATTTTATTTTTGCTGCCTTTACAGAGGAATGGGGATTCCTGGGAGCAATAATTGTTCTGAGTTTATATATACTTTATCTGCTGAGGGGATTTGATATAGCAGGCAGGTCAAGGGATGAGTTTGGGAGATACTTAGCCTTTGGAATAACTGTACTTACAGGGATATATATCTTTATAAATTTAGGTATGGCTGTGGGATTGACTCCTGTGGTTGGAGTGCCTTTGCCTTTTATGAGTTATGGCGGGAGTGCCCTTGTGAGCAACTTTGCCATGGCAGGAATACTCGCAAATATCAGGATGAGGAGATTTGAGATATTCTATTAAATGATAGCGTAAGTCACCGCTGTCCAAAACAAATTGAAAGACAGGTGTGAGCGTAAGTAATTGTTGGGAGGTTTTAATGACAAAACAAAAGTCAGACATTAGTACTGCTCTATTTTTGCTGCTCTACTACTCTATTTTTATTCTTCTTTTTAGCTCTTGTTCAAAGGATGAGATAAAAGGACCTTCTCAGGAGGCGATTATTGCAAAAGAGGCAATGGACCTTGTTAATTCTATTAAAGAGGCCTATATGGCTCAGGATGAGGAGAAGATTAAACAGATGATAGATTCGGAGCAGGTCTTGAAAGACCTCTCTTTTTCTGGTGGACCAACTGTTACTTCTCCTCCAACAAGTCTTGAATTCCTTTTCAGATGGGTCGATATTTACGGCTCAAAGGCAGATGTTTATGTTTCCTGGAAGGGTCTCTGGAAAAAGGACTCTAAGGAGATAGAGCAAAAAGGTCTTGCCCTTTTTGTCCTTGAGGGTAAGCCTTTTAAACTTAAGAAGATTCTCAGGGAGAATCCCTTTGTTAGACCATAGGAGAGTTTAATGGCAACTGCTACAAGAGGAACTTGAGCAACCTGAACAGCTTGAGCCCGGATTTTCAACTCCACTCATCCCGAATACCGAAAATTTCTTTTTCACATTTTTTGTTCCGCACTTTGGGCACTCAATCTCTTGATTTTTTTTCATAACAAGTTTTTCAAATTCCTCTCCACAGTCATTGCATTTATATTCGTATATTGGCATAGTACCTCCCTTGAGAGACTTCAGAGGTCGGCGGTCAGAAATCAGATTCTAAGGAAAATTTATTCCTCAGCTTCCAACCTCCGACTTCCGACATCTGACCCCCGATTTAAGGGCCTCCCAGTCTTTTGTGAATCTTTCAATACCTATGTCTGTAAGGGGATGTTTAAGAAGCTGTGTTATAACTGAATAGGGTATGGTTGCAATATGAGCACCGATCTTTGCTGCCTCAACCACATGAAGGGGATTTCTTATACTCGCTACTATTACCTCTGTT
>DAISHO010000256.1:0-3456 GCA_036822495.1 Thermodesulfovibrionales bacterium | reverse complement strand
AGGTAAGGGCTGTTATCATAACAACAGGTATGTGTCTGAAAGACTCGTCCTCCTTTATCCTCTTACAGACCTCATAACCATTCATCACAGGCATCATCACATCAAGGAGGACAAGGTCAATAGGGTAGTTCTTTATCTTTTCGAGGGCCTCTGCACCATTCTCAGCCTTTATTACATCGTATCCCCTTAATGTTAAAATTGATTCAAGAAGTCTCAGATTTACAGCCTCATCATCAACGCAGAGTATCCTTCTCTTCTTTTCCATAAATTCCCTCCTTTGGTATCCATTGCCTGGCCGGGATAGTGAATGTAAAGGTACTACCAGAACCAGGCTCGCTATCTACATTAAGAGTGCCCCCATGCATCTCTACAAATCTTTTCACAAGAGCAAGGCCAAGACCAATTCCGTCATAGGATTTTGTATAAGGTGAAGATAGTATGGTAAAACCCTCAAAAAGCCTCTTTATGTCATCTCTGCTTATACCATGACCTGTGTCTTTGACAGAAAACTCAATGAATTCAGGACCTTCAGGAGGCCTGTGTTCAGAGACCCTTACCGAAAGTTTTACATAACCATTCTGGGAAGTAAATTTTACAGCGTTGCTCAAGAGATGAAATAAAATGTCTTTAAGCTTTACCTTGTCAGCCTCTATTTTAAAGTCATCAGAAAGCTCGTATCTCAAATCCATTTCTATAGACTTCTTTATAGACTGAGTTTTGAGCATATTAAAGACAATCTGTACAATATCTTTGAGTTTGAAGATACTGTAGTTTATGCCCATTGTCCTTGTCTCGAGGGCAGAAAAATCAAGCATCTCATTCACGATAAACAAAAGCCTCTGACCACTCTCGTATATCTCTTTAAGATACTCTTTCTGGATATCGTTAAGCTCACCGTAGAGACCATCAAGGAGAAGTCTTGAGAAACCGAGCACTGAGTTCAGGGGTGTTCTTAATTCATGATTTATATTAGCGAGAAATTCAGACTTTGCCTTATTTGCCCGTTCTGCATACTGTCTTGCAATCTCAGCCTCCTGAGTCTGTCTTAGTAGCTCATCATTCAATCCCTTCATCTGGCGATTTGCTATTTCGAGTTCTTCTGTTCTTGCAAGAACCTCTCTTTCAAGATTCTGAAGAAGCAGTCTGTTTTTAATTGCAAAGGCTGATTGATTTGTGAATATCCTGAGGAGGAACACCTTCGAAGGTGTAAAGAATTCTGGATTATTGCTGTAAAAAACACATGTACCAATACATTCCTCTCCACCATAAAGAAGGGGAACACCAAGGACAGAGGCATAACCACGCTTTTTTGCCTCTTCCCTCCAGGGAAGAAAATCAGGGTCATCGACCTTTAATAAATAAGGCCTCCTTGTCTTTATAGACATGCCTGCAGGGCCTCTTCCTGTTGGTGAATCGTCCCAGGTGACACGAATGGAAGATAGATAACCTTTTTCAAAACCAGCAGACCCCACAGGCCTTATATCAAAGCTCCCAGGTTCAATAAATCCGATCCATACCATATCGAGACCGAAATAGACCCTCGCAATCTCACAGAGGGAATCATAGGGGGTATCAGAATCTACTGCCCCGACTATAGAATTCGAAGCCTCATAGAGGGTAAGGAGCTCTCTGTCTATCTGGCTGGTATTCATAGGTAATTATATCAGGAATGAAAGGGCTGTGAAGACAAATATCTCTACACTCAAATATCCATTCATATTAAAGAATGCCATGTTGAGTTTACTCAAATCATTGGGTCTTACAAGTTGGTGTTCATAAAAAAGGATAAGACCGGCAATACCCACGCCAAGATAATAGAAATAATTGAGGTGAAAGACAATACCTGACAGAAGAAGTAGCAACCATGTAATAATATGGCAGAGCCTTGCAAACCAGAGGGATTTGTTAATACCAAACCTGGCTGGTATGGAATAGAGGCCATACCTCCTATCAAATTCTATATCCTGAATTGCATAAAGGATATCAAAACCAGCAATCCAGAACATCACAGATAGACCGAGTAATAATATCCTTAAATCGAATTCCCCTGTAATAGCAAGCCATGCCCCTACCGGTGCTGCGGATATAGTAAAACCAAGGAAGAAATGAGATGCCCAGGTAAATCTCTTGGTATAGGAATAGAGAAAGATAAAAACAAGGGCCACAAAGGATAGTTTAAAACAAAGGGGATTGAGCATCCAGGCTGAAAATACAAATAAGACAAGAGAAATAAATACAAGAATAAGGGCATCTCTGAGGCTCACCTTTCCTGATGGAATCTCCCTAGTGGCTGTTCTGGGATTAAGTTTATCTATATGTCTATCTATAATCCTGTTTAAGGCCATGGCAGATGTCCTTGCAGATACCATGGCAAGGATGATCCAAAAAAATTTCTCAAAGGGAGGTATTCCCATTGAGGCTATAAAGGCAGATGTAAGGGCAAAAGGAAGGGCAAATATGGAGTGGGAGAACTTAATCATCCTTAAAAAGGTTGCTACCTTCTCGTAGATGACCGATGCACCCCCTATGAACCCTGACTCACGAATCGCCATAACTTATTATAGCAGAGTTCATATGGCTGGGATTAGGAGTCCGTTGGTTAAAGAATATGATAAAATATTTACATGCTCTGGGTCGAAAAAGAAACCCTTGAGAAATTGGTAAAAAAACTTCTAAATGTTTTACCTGACACGATTAAATTGATCTATGTATCTGGTTCAAGGGTAAGGGGTGATCATGATGAGTGGTCAGACCTTGACATCCTCGTAGTGGTTAAGGGCAAAAGACCTGAGATTGAGAAAAAGATTGTGGATATATTTGCAGAGGAGAGATTTTATACAGGTATCCCCTTTGCACCGATAATAAAAGATATGAAGATTTTTGAGGAAGAAAAAGGATTGAATACCCCTTTTTATCAGAATCTTATTAAGGGGGGAATTAATCTTTTAAAAGAGGAGGTGTGTTCTGGTACTTGAATTAAAAGATAAGATAACTCTGAGTAATATAAGAATGGACAAGGCCTTTGAAGCCCTTGATGATGCAAGGGCAAACCTTTAAGAGGGCCGTTATAAGACCTCTGTCAATAGAAGTTATTACGCGGTCTTGAATGCTGTAAGGGCAATCCTTATCCTTGAAGGTGTAAATCCAAGGACTCATGAAGAAGCCCTTACAATGTTAAGCCTTAGACTTGTGAAACCCGGCCTTTTAACAAAAGAGTTTGTTAAAAAATTTGAGCTTCTTCTTTCCCGTAGAACAGAAGTAGATTATGGAGACCTTGAGATTATAGATAGTGCTGATGCTGAGGACTCTTACAATAATTGCAAGCAAGATGGTCTCAGAATTAGACGAATTAAGAAAAAAATGATAAAGTCTTTAACATCTGAATAATTACTGGGGCACATACCTGTCCAAGATAAATCTTAAAGGGGCATGAGGAACTATAGGCTACAGGCTGAA
>DAISHO010000255.1:0-3478 GCA_036822495.1 Thermodesulfovibrionales bacterium | reverse complement strand
TGGTAATTCCAATAATTCCCACTGGTATCTCTTCAGGGAAGAGTTTCACGGCTTTCTGAAAGGCCTCTTTAAGGGTTTTACCCTCTTCAATGATTTTGTAGATCCGAAGGGCTAAAAGCCTCTTTATGATCTCCTCACCAATGCCTGTAACAGCAATTGCCCCACGGGGACCAGCATAGAATCCGCAGCCAATCAATGGTGTATCTCCCACCCTTCCACAGAGCATTGGTATGGCACCTCCTGTAGAACTTGCCACAGCAAATATCCCATTCCTGTCAAGGGCAACAGCTCCAACAGTGTCAGAAAGGAGTTCCTGAGGTAGCTCCTTCCACAGAGGATTGAGCTCATGAGCTCTGTTCTTTTGAAGAAAATCCATTACTTTTTTGTGAAGCTCGAGGGCCTTTTTCGATGGTCCAGGATGAAGAGGGAGACCAAGCCTTTTTGCAAGAACTGTAGCACCATTGCCAGCCATAGCCAGATGGGGTGTCTTGAGAAGGGCTTTTGCAAGGAGGACAGGATTTTTGATATCTCTTACTGCCATAACCATGGCAAGCCTTCCATCAGAGCTCATCAAAGAGGCATCCATCTCAATAGTCTTTCCATCAATCCTCAAAACAGAGCCAGTTCCAGCATTGAACCTTCCATCATCCTCAAGAACCTTTACTGCTTCAACTACTGCACTTAGGGCATCACCATTGTTTTTAAGAATAGAGAAGCCCCTTTCGCAGGCCCTTTGTAGGCCGTCTTTAAGGTCTTCTGTTGAACCAGCCCCACCATGAACAGCAATACCATAGAGCATATAAGTGTATAATATAATAAAACAGGCTTAAGCCAAATCAGGAGGTTATTATGGCAAGGGTTTATCTTCTTGCAAATGTATTACCAGGTAAGGACAGAGATGTGAGAGACATCCTCAGGGCATCTAAGGGAGTAACCTATGCAGATGTGGTGACAGGTCAGTACGATATTGTGGCAGTTATTGAGGCAAAGGACATCAATGAGATTTTTAACAAGGTTCTTAAGGATATCCGTAAAAAGATAAAGGGCATAACAAGAACCGAGACCTTTATAGCCGTTGAATAAGCCAAAGTAACAGTGCTTGGTGTGAATGAAGAGCTTCAATCATCAAGGATAAGGCTTGAGGCCCTTGAGGAATTGCTCAGTGCCCTCTTAGAGCTCAACAAAAGGATTCCCGTAATAGTTGAGGGTAAGAGAGATGTCCTTGCCCTCAGAGCCTTAGGGTTTGAAGGTGAGCTCATTCAGGTTCACAGCGGAAAGGGTCTCTATGAGTTTAGCGAGGAGGTGCATGAAAGATTTGAGGAGGTCATACTCCTTATTGACTGGGATCAGCGGGGAGAGGCTCTTTATGAGAGCCTTGGTGAACTCCTTTCAGGACTGTGGGAGAGATACAGCAGTTTCAGGGAGACATTAAAGATTCTTTCAAGGAATGAGGTCTTTGAGATTGAGTCTATACCTGACCTTATGGAGAGGCTGAGGTCTCAATGCGAATTACAGGACTGAAGGGTGAAGACCTTGCAGTGAATTATCTGAAGAAAAAGGGATACAGAATCCTTGAAAAGAATTTCAGGACACCTCTTGGAGAGATAGACATAATTGCTGAGCAGAAGGGGACTATTGTATTTGTAGAGGTCAAGACTCGAACAAGTGATGCCTTTGGTCTTCCAGAGGAGGCTGTTACATGGCAGAAACAGGAGAGGATTAAAAAGGTGTCCCTCCTTTATCTTAAAGGACTCAAGAGAGTTCCCCCTATAAGATTTGATGTCCTCTCTATTGAATTGAAACCAGAGCCTGTGATTGAGCATATAGAATATGCCTTTTAAGCCCTACAGTTACTTTCGCCATCAATGCAGAGCTGGAGTGAAAGAGAAAGACCTCGAAAGACATATCTTCACTGTAGGACCTTCTGATAAAGACAAAAGGGTAGATTTATTCCTTAAAGAAAAGCTATCTATTACCCGCTCCCAGATTCAGAAACTCATTGAAGAAGGCCATGTAATGCTCTTGACAGCTCAAGGACTCAGGCCATTGAAACCTTCTTATAAACTTAAGCCTGATGATGAGATAAGGGTTACCATACAAGAAAAGCCCATGGAAGGTTTGAGCCCTCAGGCAATACCGATTAAGATTCTTTATAAAGATGAGCATATCTGTGTTGTTGATAAACCACCAGGGATGGTAGTCTATCCAGGGCCTGGCCATCATGACTATACCCTTATTAATGCCCTTATGTATCATGTAAATCTTTCCCTGGAACTTCCCGGCGGACCATTAAGGCCAGGTATTGTTCACAGGCTTGATAAGGACACATCAGGAGTCATGGTCATTGCCTTAAGTGAGAGGGCTTATTATAGTCTTGTAGAGATATTTAAAAAAAGGGAATTAAAAAGGCGTTACCTCTGTCTTGCCTGCGGTGAATTTTTGAAAGACGAAGGTGTAATAGACCTGCCAATCGGAAGGGCCTCTTCAGACAGAAAGAAGTTTTCAACAAGAACGAGGTCTGGTAAAGAGGCAGTTACCCACTGGAGGGTTATAGAGAGATTTGGCCTGGCAACCCTTCTTGAGGTCTTTTTGAGGACTGGCAGGACTCACCAGATAAGGGTACATCTTGCATCAATTGGACATCCTGTCTGTGGTGATTCTACTTATGGAAGAAAGACCTTTGTTGAGATAAAGGGTAAAAAGTTGAGATTCCCCCGCCAGATGCTCCATGCTGAAACACTTGGTTTCAGACATCCCGTAACAGGTGAGGAGCTCGAATTTTCCACTCCTATGCCAGCAGACATGAAAGAGGCCATAGAGACGCTTAAACAAATTCAATAAGATCCTTTAAGGGCCTTCTTGGAGGTGGAGAGGGGATTCTTGCTGGATAACCCACAGGCACTATGGCAACAGGTCTGAGATGGGAAGGAAGACTGAGAATATCGGATACTGCCTTTTCATCAAAGGCACCAACCCAGACAGTGCCAAGACCCCTTTCATGGGCAAAAAGCATGAGTTGCATTATGCTTGCTGAGACATCCTGAATAACATAGAGATTCATTCCCCTTGAGCCATATCTTCTGGCAATCCTTTCAAGATCTGCACAGCCAACTACAACAAGGGGTGCCTCTGCTATAAAGGACTGGCCCAGTGCTGCCCTTGCAAGTTTCTTTTTTATCTCTGGATTTTTTACAAATATAAATCTCCTTGCCTGAAGATTTCCGGCACTTGGTGCCCAGATAAGGGCCTCTACAAGTTCATTAATCAACTCCTCAGGTATTTCTTTTGTAAGAAAGTCCCTTACACTCCTTCTTCCTTTAATGACTGAAAGAATATCCATGGATTACTCCTTCAGTATTTCTTTTACACCACACTGTCCAAGATAAATCTTAAAGGGGCATGAGGCCTCCAACAGGTTACGGTAGGCTATAGGCTACAGAATTTTTCCTAATATCCTAACGCCTGAAGCCTAAAGCCT
>DAISHO010000254.1:0-3516 GCA_036822495.1 Thermodesulfovibrionales bacterium | reverse complement strand
AAATTCCAGTACTTCCGTCTCTCCATCAATTACAAACTTCTCAATAGAGAAGATATAATCTACATTGAGGGCACCAAGGCCGAGGACCTTATCCGAGCTGGGCTGCCCTGCCACGAATCCTTCTCCTCATAAGTTTATGGATTGCTATTACAGAGTCTAAATCTTCACAGCCTTCTATAAGGGTATAGTAGGTCCTATCAAAGTTGCCTTCTTCAGTTGATTGTGGAGTAATAGTTTCTGACCTTTTTACAAAGTCCTTCACAGCCCTGAGTCCTTTTTCAAAGAATATCTCTACTGGTTCAACAATACCGAGGAGGCTTTCACCTGCTACACCAATAGTTGCATAGGGAACAGAGTATTCATTACCATTAAACACAATGGCAAGACCTCCTGATTTATTAATATAGTCAAGCATCCTGAAGTCTGTTATGCTATCTCCTATTGATACAGTTTGAGAGGGCTCTACCTTAAACCTCTCCATGAATCCTTTTAATGCAGAGACCTTCCTCCTTCCACCGACAACCTTCAGGTCCGATATCTTATTGTAAAGACCCATCTCTGGAAGAACTTTTAGATAAAATTGATCAAGGACCTTTTTGAGTGATTCATCATCCACTGGTGAAATTTCAAGGAGAGTTTCTTTGAGAGATAGAAGCCTTTTCTTTTCCTCAGAATCCATCTCAATCTTTTCCGATGGGAAAGGTGTGCAGGCTATATATTCTGGTGTTATGCCGAGCCTTTCACCAATAAAATGGGCATGGGGTTCATAGCTTGTTGATATTATTACAATGGTATATCCCTTTTCCTTGAGGGTTTTAATAGTCTCTTGAGCCCCTGGGGTGAGGGAGGCTTTTTTTGAAACATTAAGGACCTCATCCTTCCCCGTGCCTTCAGCAATAAGAAAAGGCAATATCAGATAAAGGGTATCACCTGGTTCATAATCAGGCCTTTCTTCAAGGGTGAGGATATCGTCATACCTTGAAAGCCTTTCAAAGACCTCATATCCCTTTTCAGTCAATCCCATAACCTCATAGGCATTGTCCTGGGGAGAAAGGGGTCCTTCAAGGTCAAAGGCTATGAGTCCTGATATATTCATTGACCTCATCACTCAGATCTATTCCTCCTTTTAGAAATTTAAGACCTTCAAGGGATATCTTCTTCAGGGTGAGCAAGATAAGAGGTATCTCCCTTTTGAACTCCTCCTCTCTGATTTTTTTAAATAAGGGATAATTCTCCGGGAAGGTTTTCCTTATCTCATCAAGATTTTTTTCTTTTAAATCATTCCTGAGGGCCTTCCATAGAGGTTCAAATTCAGATGTCTTTATGCTGAATTTGCAAAAGCTTACAGGAGGACCTTCGTCAAGCTCAGGTGTTACGAGATGGATCTGGGCACCTGCATAATCTGCCTCTGTGCTTATCAATTCCCAGATTACCTCCTGCCAGGAACCCTTCGGGCCTCCTGGTATTGCAGGATGGAGATTGAGCATCTTATGAGCCTCTATAAGAGCCCTGCCCACAATTAACATATATCCAGCAAGGAAGGAGAATTCCACTTTATACTCCCTGATGATATTCCATACAGCCCTGTGATACTCTTCACGCCAGGCTTCTCTATCCCTTGTTCTTAAGTCTGGCATAAAATTTCGTGATGAAAGCGTAAGGAGTTTTAATCCATTGTCCTTTACAAAATCAAGAAACTGGTCTGTCACAAGAGATTCTCCATACTCTCTGTTAGAGAATACAAAGGCAATATCGACCTTGAGGCCCTTCATTCTTTCAAAGAGGACCACCTCAAGGAGCCTTCTTGCCTCCTCATCCCTTCCTGTAGAAAACCAGCCAATTCTCATATAGAATGATACAAAAATAACACCTCAGGGTGCAAACCTTGACAACAAATTCCTTCTCTGGTATGCTTTTAACACTGGTGGCTAAAGTAACACCTTGGGAGGGTCTTTGAGGCTTAAGATTAAATTCAGGCCTGAAAACTCTGCTTTGGTTCTACCTTGCCATTACAATGGCCTTATACAGGCTTTAATCTACAGACATCTTGAGGACTCCCTTGCCCATCAGATTCATAATCAAGGATTTAAAGACCCTTCTGGAGAAAGGCAACTTAAACTCTTCACCTTCTCCCGCCTGATACCAGAAAAAAGGCCAGCGATAAGGGATAAAAAGATAACCTTCAGAGGACCAATTAACCTTATTGTTTCCTCTCCCTATCATGAATTCATCCAGTCCTTTGGCTCAAACCTTTTAAGGAACGGAAGGCTCTATCTCGCTGGCGAACCCCTTGAGCTAATCTCCGTAGAAGTAGAACCTACGCCTTTCTATAGAGAAAAAGTGATAGTGAAGACCCTTTCACCCATAACAGTCTATAGCACCCTTGAGACTCCTGATGGGCGCAAAAAGACCTATTATTACAATCCCTTTGAGACAGATTTTGAAGAACTGATAATTAAGAACCTTCAAAGGAAGGCCCGTACATGGTCAGGGGTCGAAACAGACGGTGGTTCCATAAGACCATACAGGGTAAGCACAAAGAACGAGAGGATAATCATTTACAAAGACACAGTAATCAAGGCATGGGATGGCCTTTATGAACTTCAATTACCACCAGACCTCTTCCAGATGGCCTTTGACGCTGGCCTCGGAGCAAAAAATTCCCAGGGGTTCGGGTGTGTGGAGGTGTGGGGAGGGTAATAATGTGTAATGAAATATTCAAAAAAATATTTGGATTTGAGCCTTATGAATTTCAAAAGAACATATTTGAACTTATTAGTAAAGAAGAATTTCCAATATTAGTAAAGGCTCCCACCGGCTCTGGTAAAACAGAGGCTGTATTAGCCCCATTTTTATCACAGTTTTTAGAAAACAGATTCTACATCGCTCCGAGATTAATCTATGTATTACCGATGAGGGTTCTTGTAAACAGCATTGCCCAAAGAATTAAAAAGTATGCAGAGAAACGCTCTCCATTTATATCAGTAAAAATCCAGCATGGTGATTTTCCTGATGCCCCATTTTTTATTGGGGATATAGTTGTTACAACTCTTGACCAGTTTGTTTATGGGTTTGCAAGAGCAAGTCAGCAGGTTGGACACCATATAGATATGCCAGCAGGTGCAATTGCTTCATCGTTGGTGGTTTTTGATGAAGCCCATATGTATAGGGATGAGTTTACTTTTTCAATTATGAGAGCAATGATGGAGATACTTTATGAGAGTAAAATCCCTTTTGTTATGATGACTGCTACAATGCCTGAAAGTCTTGAAAAAAGTCTTTTTGAAAACATTAGATATAACATAATTTCAGGAAGTGATGTTATTAACTCTGAATTAAAAATAAAAATTTATGATAAACCTTTATATGAAAATAACGGAGTCAATATTGATGATGCTCTATTAGGAATCATAAAAAAGAAGAAAACCCTTATTGTTCTTAATCAGGTCAAAAGGGCTCAAAAGGTCTATGAAGAGATTAAAAAAAGGCTGAAATTAACAGAAAACCAGATTGTCC
>DAISHO010000253.1:0-3518 GCA_036822495.1 Thermodesulfovibrionales bacterium | reverse complement strand
GGAATAATGAAGAAGAAGATAATGGTAATAGATGATGAACCATTTATCTCAATGATGATTGAGGATAAGTTTAAGGATAATTTTCAGGTAATATCCATCAGGGATAGTACCCTTGCCCTTGATGCTATTAAAAAGGAGAGGCCTGATTTGATAATCCTCGATTGGATGATGCCCCGTGTAAATGGCCTTGATATCTTGAAATCTATAAAGGCAGAACCGGAATTGAAGGGAATACCTGTATTCATGCTTACAGCAAAGGGACAGGAGGATGACGAGCTCGCAGGGCTTAAATATGGAGCTGAAAGGTACATAACAAAGCCTTTCAGCCCGAGGGAACTCCTTGAGCTTGTCATGGAGAGAATTGGAAGAGATTGACTCTTTAAAAAGAGACCTTGAGCTCACTATAAAGGAGCTCTCAGAATCTTATGAGGAGCTTTCCCTCCTTTACAGCATAACCTCTGAGTTGCTCGGACTTGATCCAGATAATATATGCAGGAGGGTCCTTCTCCTTGCTGAGAGGATCTTTGGATATAAAAAATCCGCTATACTGTTCCTTGACAAAGAAAAGGACCTGTATCCGAAGGCCTGGAGGGGTGAGTTAAATCCAGAGGACCTGTTAAAAGACAAGACCTTGATATTTAAAGCCATAAAGGATAAAAAGACAAGGGCCTTCTGCAAACACCTCAATGGAGGAGGTGAGGAGGTTTCTATACTCATAAGCCCTATTACAGGGAAAAGCTCAGAGATCGGGGCTTTCTTAGTTCTACAAAGCCCTCCAAAGGAGTTTTTTGCCAATGAGATAAAGCTCATAAATACCCTTACGAGCCAGGCAGGTCTTTTTATCGAAAATTCTGTTCTTTATTCAGAATTCGAAACCCTCCTTACAGGAAGTATAAACTGCCTTATAAAGGCCCTTGAGGCCTCCTCTCCCTGGACAGCAGGCCATACAGAAAGGGTTGTTCATTATGCCATGGCAATAGGAAGGGAGATGGGGCTTCCAAGGGATGAACTTGAGAGATTAAAGATTGCCTCCCTCCTTCATGATATAGGAAAGATTGGTGTGCCAGAGTATTTACTTAATAAACCTGGTAAACTTGAAGAGGAAGAAAGTCTTATTGTAAAAGGCCATACCCAGAAGGCAGAAGAGATACTACTTCCACTGAAACACTGCAGTAATATCATAGAAGAGATAAAATATCACCACGAAAGATGGGATGGAAAGGGCTTCTTCGGTCTGACAGGTGAGGCCATACCACTGATAGCAAGGATAATTGCTGTTGCTGATGCCTTTGATGCCATGACAACTGATAGACCCTATAGAAAAAGGCTATCCTTTGACAAGGCAGCAGAAGAGATCGAAAAGGCAGGAGGAACCCAGTTCGATCCTGAGGTTGTGAAGGCCTTTCTCAGATGGTTCAGCCGACAACATCAAGCCTCCTTATTCTGAGCTTAACACCAAGCTGATCAGCAAGCCTTTCGCAGGCATTAATATCAAGTCCTTCCATCTGAACAACTGTTACCACCACATCAGGGATATATTTTTTTGCCTCCTTTATAAAATCAATGACAGCCTGAAAGGCTCCTTTAAATGAAGGTCTGCAGATTCTATCATAGGTCTCATCGTCCGGGGCATTGAGGCTTATGGATAGGGAATCAACAATGCCCTTGAATTCTGGAAGGATATTTCTTTTATTTATCAGATTTCCATGCCCATTTGTATTTATCCTCACCCTGCCCCCTCTTTCTTTTATCCATTTAGAAACCTCTTTAATAACCTCAAGTCTTATAGTGGGCTCTCCATATCCGCAGAAGACAATCTCCTTATACTGGGTAGGGTCTCCAATGGCATTTATTAGGTCCAGAGAAGTGGGTTCTTCTGGTAGCCTCAGGTTGTGACCCTTTACATAGTCTGTATGAAATCTCACGCAGAAGGAACAGGCATTTGTGCATCTGTTTGTTATATTTAGATAAAGATTATCCCTTATCTTATAAGCAATGGTAGGCTCGGGAAGAGAACTAATCTTAAAGAGCCTCTTTGCATTAAGGGTTGTGATCCTGTCTATGTCCTCAAGGCTTATTCCCCTTAGCTCAGCAATCCTTTTTGCAGTATATAAAAGAAAGGATGGTTCATTCCTCTTCCCTCTCATAGGTACTGGTGTGAGATAGGGTGCATCTGTCTCCATGAGGAGGTTTTCATCAGGTATCTCTCTTACTATTTCGGTTAGTTTTTTTGAGTTTTCAAATGTTACAGGACCAGCAATGGATATAAAAAGTCCCCTTTTAACTGCCCATAAGGCTGTTTCAAGACTTCCTGAGAAACAGTGAAGGACAGCAGTCTTGATATTGAACTCCTCAATAATCTTTATTGTATCCTCTGTTGCATCCCTTGAATGGATTATAAGGGGAAGATTTAAGTAGAGACTCAACTCTATATGCCTCTTAAAGACATCCTTCTGGAGTTCCCTTGGCGAACGGTCTCTGTAATAATCTAAGCCTGTCTCACCAACAGCTACTGCCTTTGGATGTTTAAGGATCTCGAGAAGGGTTCTGTAAGTCTCTTCATTAAAGGTCTTTGCCTCATGGGGGTGGATACCAGCAGAAAAATATACAGAGGGATATTTTTCTGCAATCTCTTTTACCCTGTAGGCATCTTTTAGTTCTGTTGCAACAGTAACAATCGCCTCAATACCTGCACTCAGGGCCCTCTCAACAACAGAGTCCCTGTCTTTATCAAAATCTTTCATTTCGAGATGGCAGTGGGTGTCTATCATGTAGATAGAGGCCTTTTACGCACCAAATTTTTTGAGTCTCAGGCTATTTGCAAGAACAAGGGTCATGAGATGGGTTGTCTGGAATATACCGAGCTCTCCCCTTGCGCACTCCCTTTCAGAAAATCCTGTTACCAGTCCTCCAAGGACATAAGGCGAATTAATAAGTACTGGAACGGGATGCCAGCTATGGGACTTAAGGAGACTCGGTGTGGAGTGGTCACCTGTTATGACAAGGACATCAGGCTTTAATGCAAGGATACGGGGAAGGTAGCTATCAAATTCCTCTATCTTTTTAACCTTTCCATCAAAATTCCCATCCTCTCCCATGGAGTCCACCTTTTTTATGTGTACAAAAAAGAAGTCATAGGTATTTCCAGGGAATGTCCTTTCGAGGCTATCAATCTCCTCAGAAATGTCTCCCTTAATATCAAGGACATCCATACCAAGAAGCCTCGCAAGGCCCCTGTACATTGGATATGCTGCTATACAGAGGGGACTCAAACCATAGATTTCTCCAAAGGAGGGTATACGGGGAACCATTGAGACACCTCTCAGGAGCACATAATTTGCCTTTTTGTCCTTTATGAGGGAATGGGTCCTCTCAAGGAGCTTTTTTAAGATATCTGCAACCTTTTCAGCCTGTGGAGATAAAGCCCTTACAGGTAAAGGTTCTTTCCCCTCTTTTTGAGGGTCTGTATCTGGTATCATGTCAGAGCCTTCTGGAAGGTCCTGGTGAAATCTGAGGAC
>DAISHO010000252.1:0-3525 GCA_036822495.1 Thermodesulfovibrionales bacterium | reverse complement strand
TGTAGAACAGAGTATTGGCATAATGCTCTTTATATGGAAAAGCTGACCTGCCATGAAATTATAGGCCAATTCAGATAACCCATAAGGGTTGTTACTGTCGAAAAATAAATTCTTTTTGCCTTCAAGATCAAAAATACTCTGATGGACATGCATACCAGAACCTGCAATACCCCTCAACCTCAATACCAAAGGTCTTCAAGTATGTGGTGATATCTTTGCTGATTAAATGAATATCTTCAGTAGCGAGGTCAAAATATCCTTTTTTATCAACCGGGACTCGTTCAAAATCTTTATTGGAGATAAATAGATAAAACTCTACTTCAGGGCCAACTTTATATACAAATCCCTTTTCCTCTGCCTTTTGAATAGTCTTCTTCAAAACATATCTTGGATCTCCTGGGAAAGGTTTTCCATCGGGTGTATAGATATCCCAGATAAATCTTGCTGTATTGCCTTCTGGTGTTGTTAGCCATGGAATTATAGAATAAGTAGAAAGGTCTGGTTTAAGGAAGAGATCACTTTCATGAATCCTTGCAAAACCTTCAATGGATGAGCCATCAAACCATAAACCTGACTTTAATATATCCTGAAGCCTATTAACAGGGGCTGTCATTTCTTTTAACTGGCCATGAATATCTGTAAATTGAAAATTAATAAAAATAATATTATCGTCCTTTACTCGCTTCAAGATCTCTTCCATTAATCCTCCTAATTAAGGAGGGGCAAGCCCCTCCCTTTTCAAAAATGTTTACTTTAATAAAATCTTCTCAGCCTCTTCCATATCCGCTTCCATTACATAAGGGATACCCGTAACCTGAGAGGCCTCCTTTGTAAGGGCTACTATATCTGACCTGTCTATATATTTGACAGCAAACTTCCTTGCACCAGCCATTAGTTGCTTAAGACCGAGTTTAAGACAGACAGAATAGATGCCTGAGTAAGGCGCAGGGTCAGGAACCCTGTTTCTCGTAACTGTGGCTGATGATGCATTTGGTCTTCCGTAATTCATCTTTAAGACCTCCTATTTGAAAGATTTTTAGAAATTAAAACAGACAAATATACCATAAAAGCATAAAATAAGAACAAGTATGATAGGGAGTTCTATTTAAAAATGTCGCATTGTAAACAACAATTTTCACAACTTCCACACAATTACATCTTTTTTGTTACCCCAGCTGTAAGCAATTTTTTGTAGTTCAACCAATGCTTTTATTTTTTCTTCAAATGAAAGTTTTGCCTGTAACATATGTGTTTTTTGTTTACCCTCAAAAAATTCTTTTAAAGTAATTATTTTATTATCCTTTGTAAGAATTTTTAAATTTTCTTCATTCATTTTTTTCAAAAACCTTAAATTTTTCTAACAGGTTATAGTTGTCTAAAATTTCCTCAAGTTTTTTCATATCTATTTCTGTTTGTTCAAGAAGTATTTGTATTTTTATTTTATCTTTTTGTCTTGATGCGTTTAAAAATAACGGAATTAAATATTCAGGTGTTATTACTTTCGTAGGAACACCTTCAAACTCAATTTCTGTCGCATTTTCTAACGCTTCTTTTGCAAGGCCTTCTGTAGGAATGAACTCAACTGGTACATCTTCAATAATAAGCCACTGACCAACCCATTTGTCATATCCTTTATTTCTAAGATATTCGTATATTGGAGAAAATAATAATAGTTGCTCTTCGCCTACTTCCTTCTGTGGAATAACAAATATATCCAAATCACGAGTGAAAAATAGCTCTGTCCACCTTAAAGCAGCTATTGCATCACCAATTGCATAATCTTTAATTAAGCCTTTTTCTTTCAATTCGTTTATAACCTTCAAAGTATTTTTCATTTGTTAAGTCGCCCTTTAAACAAAAATTTATTTCTTTTCTATTTTAACTTTTCTTTTAATAATATTGCATCATTCTGGTCAAGACTGCAGAGGCCATGCCGCCTTTCTTATCCTCTCTTCCTCATATCGTGCCTCAAACTCCTTTGACTCCTCAGATGACCATTGATATGTCCTTTTTGCCTCAAGAGATTTATCCCCCATCGGTAATATAGTGTCGGTGCTCCCTACATATATCAGCAACAGACCATACTACTACCCCAAAAAATCTGCGATTTTTCGGGGACCATTTTCTCCTTTAGCCCCTCAAGGACTATTGCTAATTTCTCCTCTGCTGTCCATTTCCTTTGCTTCATCTCTACACCTCCAGTTTAAAGGTTTATCTCTGCTTATCGAGAGAGTTTAACCTCTACACCTTAGGCGTGTCCAGTCCTCATGGGGTTCAGTATAAACTACTGTCTTATAAGAAAATGCCAAAATATGTAGCAATCTTCCCTGTCATGAATCTCGATCTCATAGGGGTTAATCTACAAATCTTTTTCCCTAAAAAGATTCAGTGAGGTGATGGAAAGAATAAAGAGGATGCCAAAGCAGGTATGCTTCTTTAAATAGAATTATCCCGGCATAGATGGATATGTATATGAAGGAGCTATCCCTCAGATACTGTATGGGCAAACATGGAATAATATGGGACATCGACATTAGTAATAACAGCATAATAGCAAATTCCTGCCATATCTTGACAGAGATACAATATATTTATTATAATCGGTAATTGGTTGCCGTTTGCCTATGAATGTGTTAATCATAAAGAATGTTGTTTCAGAGGGACCTGGAACGATCCTTGAGTTCCTGAAAAGCAATAACATCCCTTTCAGGATTGTAGAGGCAGGTCTTGGTGAGCCAATCCCTTCTCAGGATAACTTCTCATCTATTGTCATAATGGGTGGGCCCATGGCTGTTTATGAAATGGAGCAATATCCATTTCTGAAAGATATAGCCAGAACAATCGAAAAGGCCTTTGAAATGAATAAAAGAGTCCTTGGCATATGCCTTGGTGCTCAATTAATGGCCCATGTATTGGGCGCAAGGGTATATCAGGGACACAAGAAGGAGATTGGCTGGTTACCAATCGAGCCAACGATTGAAGGAGCAAGGGATGAGGTGTTCAGGCAGGCTATTGAACCAACTGCTCATACAATGGTCTTGCAATGGCATGGTGATACCTTTGATATACCATCAGGTGGTGTGAGGCTTGCCTCGTCAAGGGATTATCCAAATCAGGCCTTCAGATATGGTAACTCTTATGCCCTACAGTTCCATATTGAAGTTACCCCTGATATCATTAAAGAGTGGTTTCAGGATAGAGAGGACTTCCCTGCAATATTAAAAGATACAGAAAGGTTGTATCCAAGATACCGTTTGAGGGCAGACCTGTTTTACAGGGCCTTCTTCAGATAAAAATCCATTTTAAGGAGGAACTTTATGAACAAACCAAGGGACAAAAAGGATGTGATGGAACTGATCAAGCAAAACGATGTGAGGTTTATCAGACTCTGGTTTTCTGATATCCATGGTCAACTCAAGAGCTTTGCAATCCATGTGGATGAACTTGACATGGCCTTTGATGAGGGCATGGGATTTGATGGCTCATCAATAAAAGGCTTTGCGAGGATTGATGAGAGTGATATGA
>DAISHO010000251.1:0-3533 GCA_036822495.1 Thermodesulfovibrionales bacterium | reverse complement strand
ATTTTGATATAGAGGTTGCAAAGAGGGAGTCATCGGAAAATCCTGTCTATTATGTTCAGTACGCCCATGCAAGGATAATGAGCATATTCAGGCATGCAATGCATCAGGGTGTAGAGACCAACGGGCTCGAGGAGGCAAGACTTGAACTTCTTGGTCTTGAAGAAGAAAGCTTTCTATTAAGAAAACTTATCCAGTATCCCCTTGTGTTGGAAGGTAGTCTTAAGGCACTTGAGCCTCACAGGATAACCTTCTATCTTCAGGAACTTGCAGGTCTTTTCCATTCTTATTACAATAAATATAGATTTATCAATGAAGACAGGGAGCTTTCCCGTGCAAGGCTTTGTCTTGCCATGCTAACAGGCATGATACTGAAGGATGGACTTCAAATACTTGGTGTTAACGCACCAGAAAGGATGTGACCATGGTTATCGGAAGACCCCTCTTTACACCAGAACAGATTCAGGATAAGGTGAGGTCTCTGGCTGCCCAGATCAGTCAGGATTATGAAGGAAAGGAGATACTTGCCATAGGAATACTCAAAGGTGCCTTCATGTTTTTTTCAGACCTGGTTAGGCAGATAAGGGTTCCCCTTACAGTGGATTTTATTATAGCATCCAGTTATGTGAAGACTCAGACAACAGGTGAGGTTAAGATCTATTATGATGTGAGGGAGCCTATTGAAGGGAGGCATATATTGCTTATAGAAGATATTATTGATACAGGTATTACATTGAATTACATTCGCGAAAGGCTTCTACAGAGGTCTCCTGAGAGTCTTAAGATATGCGCATTTCTTGACAAGAAGGAAAGGAGGATTGTTGATGTGCCTGTTGATTATAGAGGATTTGTGATTCCTAATGAATATGTAGTTGGTTATGGCCTTGATTATGATAACAGATATAGAAATCTTCCTTATATAGCGATATTTAAGAAGAGTGTCTAATGGAGGAGTTAAGTATGTATGAACTTATGGTTGAGGATACCTTTTCATCAGCCCATCAGCTAAGGGGATATAAAGGTGAGTGTGAAAAACTTCACGGTCACAACTGGAGGGTGCAGGTATATGTGATTGCTGATAGATTAAATGATATTGATATAGCTATTGATTTTCATGAGCTGAAGTCATATCTTAAGGATATACTTTCCCTTCTTGACCATAGATTTCTCAACGAGATTTTTCCTTTTACTGAAAAAAATCCTTCTTCTGAGAATATTGCAAGATGGATATATGACAACATGAAAAAAAAGATACACCATGAAGGGGTAAGGATAGCTGCTGTTACTGTCTGGGAGTCCGAAACCGCCTCCGCTACATATTATGAAGATTGATAAATCCTTCGGTGAGGAAGTCATTGCAAAGGCAAGACAGAAGGGTATAGACCTCGTAGAGATCTATGCCTTGGAGGGGAAAATCCTTTCTGTGGAGGTTAAGGAACAAAAGGTTGAGGGCCTCGAGAGTTCTAACATATTTGGTTACGGTATAAGGGTTATAATAGACGGGAGGCTTGGCTTTGCATATTCAACATCAAAAAATGGAGTTGATGACATTCTTTCAAAGGCTATAGAGAATACATCTTTTGTAAATCCTGACAATGCCCTTATCCTTCCAGAGCCTTCAGGATTTTATTATAATGTTGATGTCTTTGACCCTTTGATTGAAACTATCCCCCAGGACCTTATAATAAAAAGGGCTCTGGAGATTGAAGATTCAGCATTTTCAACAGACCCGAGGATTAAAAAAACAAGAAAGGCCTCTATAACAATATCAAGCCTAAAAAAGACAATAATTAATTCTATGGGCATTAATGTGAGTTATGACGCAACATCATTAATTGCCCAGATAATGGTTGTTGCGGAGGATGGCAAGGAGAGTCAGAGTGCCTGGGAATTTGAAGGTAGTAGATTTCTGAAGGATCTATCCTTTAAGGATATCGGAGCAAGGGCTGCAAAAAAGGCTATTTCACTTCTTGGTTCAAGAAGACTTTCTTCAAGGAAGGCAGCTGTTCTCTTTGACCAACCTGTGGCTGCTGAGTTTTTAGGTTTTCTTGCCCCCTCTTTTTTTGGCGAGGAGATTATAAAAGGAAAGTCACTGCTTAATGGTAGAGTCGGCCAGAGGGTCTTCAGTCCTTTAATAAATATAATTGATAATGGTCTGTTAGATGGAAGACTCGGTTCAAGGCCAGTTGATGGTGAAGGTGTGAATTCGAGAATAAACAACCTTGTGGTGGAGGGTATTCTTCAGGGTTACCTTCATAATACCTATACAGCAAGGAGGCTTTCTTCAAAAAATACAGCCAATGCATCAAGGGAAAGTTATACTGAACCTCCTCATGTGAGTATTTCTAATCTCTATATATCACCCTCTGAAAAGGCAAAACCCCTTTCATTAAAGGAACTGATGGGAGCAGAGCCTGAGGTCCTTTATGTACTTGATGTGATGGGCATGCACACAGCCAATCCTGTAACAGGAGAGTTTTCAGTTGGTGTTTCTGGTTTGTGGATTGAAAATGGAGAAGTGAAATTTCCAGTAAAAGAGGTCATGATTGCAGGTAATGTAATTGACCTGTTCGGAAGGCTTGTTGCTGTAGGTGACGACCTTAGATTTTATGGCCCTACTGGAAGTCCCCATCTTCTATTCAGGGATGTAGATATAAGTGGATGATCACTGCTCTCCAAAATAAATTAAGATTGGCTTTTAAAGAGGGCATAAGGTATCAAAAACATAAAAGAAGCGACAGAATTTATTTTAAAAAAGGTATCATGAGGTTATTCATATCATCTGTGAGGTATTATTAAGGTCATGATAGGTTATTTAAAAAGTTGCGTTAAGGAGTCGCCTTTTGTGCTTTTTCGGCCTTATACCCTTTACAGTAGGTATGACATGGCTGGCTTTGAGGCAAAATTTCAGGGTCTTGGCAGGGATTGGGGGCGAAGGTAAAAACTAAAACGTTGTGGATGAAATTATGAAAGAGGCTATGTTTTATGAAAAGCTGAAGGATAGCAAGGTAAAATGCTATCTCTGTGCTCAGCACTGTGTTATAGCACCGGGCAAAAGAGGCATCTGCGCTGTGAGAGAAAATGTTGACGGAATACTATACACCCTTGTTTATGGTAAGGTCATTGCAAGACATATTGATCCTATTGAGAAGAAACCCCTTTTCCACTTCCATCCAGGTTCAAGGAGTTACTCAATTGCAACAGTCGGGTGTAATTTTAAGTGTCTTCACTGCCAGAACTTCGAGATATCCCAGTATCCAAAGCTCTATAAAGATATCCCTGGTGAGGCCATGACACCTGAGGAAGTGGTTGAGGATGCCCTCAGAGCTGGTTGCGAAAGCATATCCTATACCTATACAGAACCAACTATATTCTTTGAATTTGCCTATGATTGTGCAAGGCTTGCAAAACAGAAAGGCTTGAAGAATGTCTTTGTCAGCAACGGGTATACCTCTTCGGAGGCAACAAGGGCGATTGCTCCGTATCTTGATGGAAATAACATTGACCTTAAGGGTGATGATAATTTTTACAAAAGA
>DAISHO010000250.1:0-3546 GCA_036822495.1 Thermodesulfovibrionales bacterium | reverse complement strand
CTCTCGAAGAAAAAAGAAGAAATCAACAGGAGATTTTTTGAAAAAAGGCTCAGGGATGCCCTTTTTTACAGAGAGCGATTCCTTTCCGATCAAAGCTCCTTCAGGGTTGTTTACAGTGAATCAGACTTTCTGCCAGGCCTTATAGTGGATAAATATGCTGACTGGATTGTAATACAGAGCCTTACAGCAGGAATGGACAGGTTTGTTGAAAAGATTGCTGAGATCCTTAATCAACTCCTTAAGCCTTCAACTATCTTCCTGAAAAATGATGCTCCTCAGCGAACCCTTGAAGGCCTCGAACTAACTAACACATTTCTGAAAGGTAGTGGCGAAAGCCTTCCTTTAATAAAAGAAGGTGGAGTCCTTTTAAAGGTAGACCCGGTAGAGGGGCAGAAGACCGGTTTTTTTCTTGACCAGAGAGAAAACAGGCTTTGCCTTTCAGGTCTTATCAAAGGAGGCAAAGGACTTGACCTCTTCTGTTATAGTGGGGCATGGGGTCTTCAGCTTGCAAAAAATGGAGCACAGGTCCTTTTCATTGATAGTTCTGAAAAGGCCCTGGGGCTTGCCATGGAGAATGCAGAAATAAATGGCCTCATGCAAAGGGTTAGTTTTCTCAGGGCTAATGTATTTGATTATCTTACAGAAGTGAAAGCTCAGGAGTTTGATTTCATTGTCCTTGATCCACCAGCCTTTGTAAAGTCCCGTCAAAAGATAAAAGAGGCAATAAAGGGTTATAGATTTATAAACAGTGCTGCCATGAGCCTTATTAAAAAAGGCGGGATCCTCTGTACCTCTTCATGCTCCCACCATATATCCCGTCAGACATTCCTTGATATCTTAAGATCAGCAGCAAAGGACTCGGGAAGGTCTTTAAGGATTCTGGAGATAAGGTCTCAATCAAAGGACCACCCCATCCTCATTCAGGTGCCCGAGACAGAATATCTTAAATGTGTCATAGCTCAAGTTGTATAAATACAGGTTATAGGCCTCGGGCAGAAGAAGATACTGAAGGTTTTAGGCTGAAGAATGTCTATCCCTCTGTTGCACTAATATCATAAATTTTTGATTTATAAATAACTTAATATTGCTACTTGACATTTCTATCAAACTATGGTATTAATATATTATCAAACGCCTCGTTACCTCCCCTTAGGCTGCCTGTCCAATACCCACGGACGGTAGCCTCTTTTTTTATCCAATCTCAATCAGTCTATAAGTCTTGCTACCAAGACCAAGCCTCTCAGCCTCCTCTATCTGAAGGATATAAGGTTTATTATGAAGTTTCATAAATATATCATCACCCTGTTTTATACCCATATCCTCTGCAAGGGAACCAGGCAACGGAGCCTTTCCAGTGATAAGGTCAAGACTTGCCTGCTCAATTGCCACTATGTCATCAGAGATAAGGATTCCCTGATCCTGGATAACAGGCACCTCAGCAGCAGGCATACAGTCACACTCTGGCTGTATCTCTGTAAGGAAATTTATGTAGAGAACCTTTCCTTTTTTAAAGGTGCTCAAGACTGCAGCCGCTGCCTCTGCAAGGGACCTCATAAAGAGTTCATCGTCTCCCGGAAGGACTAAAGCCCCCTCTGGACAGACCCTTGTGCATCTGCCACATCTCCAGCACCTTTCATTATTACGGGAAAATTCTCCATCTTTAAATTCAATACAATCAAGAGGGCATATCTCCTCGCACTGAAGACATAGGGCACATCTTTCTTTATCCCAAATAAGCATACCCTCTCCTATTGTGTGCATAGCACCCCTTCCGCATTTCCATCCGCAATGTCTGTGGGCTGCACTTACAGCACCCATGGCAAGATTCTTTATAGCACCTCCAAAACCAGCATTTATGTGTCCTTTAAAATGGCTACAGACAACCATGGCAGGAACATCATAAATAACAGAGGCAACAGCAATCTCACCAAGGATCTCTCCAGCCTTCACCATTATGTTGTCATTCCCATAAAGGCCATCAGCCAGAACAACAGGAGCACCACAGGAGAGATGATTTATTCCATTCTGATTGGCAACCTCAAGGTAATCAAGACCTCTTATCCTCACTGTATCTGTAATAAAGGGCTTTGCACCAGCAGACCTTACTGCCTCAACAACCTTTCTCAAAAATACAGGCCTCACAATCCTGTGAGCACCTTCAGAGCCAAAATGGGTCTTAATGGCAACCCATTCATCCTTTTCAAAGTATCTTGAAAGGTCTATCTCCTTTAGGAGCCTTTCGAGTTTGCCCGCAAGGCTGTCAGCGTATCTCCATTTCTTAACCCTGGCAGAGACAAAATAAACATCACTCATTCTTTTCCTCCATCTCTTACTTTGCCATCAATAAGCTTATTATAAATCATTGCTATTATAGAGCCACTTACAAGACCATCAACGAAACCATAAACAAGACCTACAAAACTACCTATGGGTGTTATGGAATAACCAGGATAAATAGAACCAGCAAGGACTTCAAGAAAGAGCCTTCCATAACCTGAATAGTAAGACAGCCATGTTGTAATAAAAATAGATATTCCCCAGACAATGCCTAAACTAATTCCGAGATACAAAGGTTTTAATTTCATGAAAGCCTCCTCACAATAGAGGGTTAACCCTTAAGACTTCTGTCATAGAGTTCTCTGCTTGATATATTATAAAGCCCTGAAATAATCTTTACGGCCTCTTTTCTTCCCATGCCTTTTTTCATAAGAGCCTTTACCTCCTCAAGAGCCTCTTCAATAGAGGTTATCATGCCAGGGCTCCCTTCAAGAACTATCACATACTCACCAGCTATAACACTATCCTGAAGTTTAGAATAAACCTCCTTTAATGTCCCCCTCATGAACTTTTCGTGGAGCTTTGTGAGTTCTTTTGCAATCATGACCTTCCTGTCACCAAAGACCTCTATCATATCCTCCACTGTCTCGAGCAATCTATGGGGAGCTTCATAAAAAACAACAGTCCTTTTTTCATATTTAAGTTCCTCGAGTTTCCTGAGCCTTTCGGTCTTTCTTGGTGGAAGGAATCCACAGAATAAAAACTCCTCAGCAGGAAGGCCTGATACTGAGAGGGCTGCTATCAGTGCTGATGGACCTGGCACAGGGATAATCTCGATACCTTCCTCAATTGCCCTTCTAATAAGGACTGCTCCAGGGTCAGAGATACCGGGTGTACCAGCATCTGAAATAAGGGCAACAGATCGGCCTGCCTTGAGATGGTTTATAATCTCTTCTGACCTGACCTTCTCCCTCTCACTCCAGTAACTCAAAAGGGGCTTCTCTATACCGTAATGGTTCAATAATTTCAAAGAGTGTCTCGTATCCTCAGCAGCAATAAGGTCTACCTCCTTAAGGACCCTGAGGGCCCTCAGGGTAATATCTTCGAGATTTCCAATGGGTGTTGCCACTACATAAAGAAGACCTTTCATTATCAGCTATCCAAAATAAAATTTTTAATGGGCATAAGGCTGAAAACAGGCTACAGGCTTCCTATAGGCTATAGGCTACAGGCTATAGAATTTTTCCTAATATCCTGAAGCCTAACGCC
>DAISHO010000249.1:0-3554 GCA_036822495.1 Thermodesulfovibrionales bacterium | reverse complement strand
CATCTCTCGGGAGGGATTCCATAGAGGCTGGTAAGATGGCTGGAATTTCAGCCTTCATACTGGTGGTTATATTCATGGTCTTCTATTACAGATTATCTGGTCTTATTGCTGATGTGGCCCTTGTTCTTAATCTTATACTTCTCCTTGGTGCAATGGCTGCCCTTGGTGCAACCCTGACCATGCCGGGTATTGCTGGTATAATCCTCGCTATTGGAATGGCTGTTGATTCAAATGTTCTAATGTTTGAGAGGATGCGCGAAGAGCTCAGGGCAGGAAAAACACCACGAGCTGCTATAGATGCTGGATACAAAAAGGCCTTCTGGACAATATTTGATTCCCATGTAACAACCCTTATTACTGCAGCAGTGCTTTTCCAGTTTGGCACAGGCCCAATAAAGGGCTTCGCAGTAACCTTGAGTCTTGGAGTCGCAATAAATCTCTTTACAGCCCTTATCGGTACAAAGACCATCTTTGATATGATTATTGCAAAGAAGAAGGAGTTAAGGAGGCTCAGCATATGATAGAACTTATTAAGCATGCTAATATTGACTTTATGGGGAAGAGGTATGTTGCATTCGCCATTTCTGCTGCTCTTATCCTCCTTGGTGTAATAGGGATTGTACAGATATCAAGGGGCAAGGCAAATCTCGGAATAGACTTCGCAGGTGGTGTAGCCATCCAGTTAAGATTTGATGAGCCCTTTAAACTTGCTGATATAAGGGAGGCCCTTCATAAGGCTGGACTTCGTGACCTTGAGCTTCAGGATATACCTCAAGAGAGAAAGCTTATTGTAAAGATAAAGAAAAAAGAAGAAGAGATAAGCAGGATTACAGAGGGTATTATTGAAGGTCTCAGGACAAATATGCCAGATAAAAGGTTTTCAGTAGAGTCCACAACCGAGATAGGTCCAAAGGTAGGCAAAAGGCTTCGCGATGATGCCCTCTGGGCAATAGCAATGGCAACCATTGGAATCCTCATATACATTGCCCTGAGGTTTAAATTCAGGTTTAGTCTTGGTGCAACAATAGCAACATTCCATGATGTCCTTGCAATTGTGGGAATATTTTACATACTCGGTAAGGAGTTTAATCTTGTTGTGCTTAGTGCCCTTCTTACCATTGCAGGTTATTCCCTTACAGACACAGTTGTTGTCTTTGACAGGATAAGGGAAAATATGCGTATAAACATTAAGGACCCTATTGATAGATTGATAAACAGGTCAATTAATGAAGTTCTCTCAAGGACGATAATAACATCCCTTACAGTACTCTTCTCAGCCCTCGCCCTTTATTTATTTGGAGGAGAGGCTATTCATGACTTCTCCCTCGCAATAATAATAGGTGTAATTGTTGGAACCTATTCCTCCATCTTTGTTGCCAGCCCTATTGTACTTGTATTTGGGGGCATGCAGGCTGCAAGGCCAAGATGAGATGGGTTCTTACTAAAACAAATGATGAGTATCTGACATATCTTTCACGGAAGGCTAATATATCAAGAACCCTTGCCCAGATTCTTATCGGAAGGGGCATAAAGGATCCATCACAGGTGAGGGATTTCCTTAATCCCTCTCTTTCTTTACTTTCTGACCCATTTTCAATCGCTGGGGTTAAAGAGGCAACTGAGAGGATAAGGCATGCCATAAAGCATAATGAGCGTATCCTTATTCATGGTGACTACGATGCTGATGGCCTATCAGGAACAGCCCTTATGGTTGAGGGGCTGAGGCGTTTGGGAGCAGATGTCCATTTTTTTATACCTTCAAGGCTGGTTCATGGATACGGATTCAATGAACCCGGATTAAAGAAGGCCCTTGAGATAGGTGCATCCCTTATTATTACAGTGGATTGCGGGATCAAGTCTTTTAATACTGCCCTTGAGACAAAAAAGAAGGGCATTGACCTTATAATAACAGACCATCATCTTCCACATTTTACAGATAATCTGCCATTAATCCCCGAGGCGATTGCTGTTATTAATCCAAAGATAAGTCCTTCCTCAGAGGAGCTCGTCCATCTTTCTGGTTCAGGTGTTGCCTTTAAGGTGCTTGAAGGACTATACAGAGATATTAGTGAATTAAAGGACCTCCTTGACCTTGTTGCAGTAGGAACAGTAGGTGATATCGTACCTCTTATAGGAGAAAATAGAAACATTGTTAAGGAGGGCCTTTTTTCTCTTAAATATACAGAAAGAAAAGGACTCAGGGCATTGATTGAAATAACAGGTATAAAGGATAGGTTCTCTTCTTCCAGCTTATCCTTTACATTGATACCGAGGCTTAACGCAGCAGGAAGACTCGAGGACCCTACAGATGTGGTAAACCTCTTACTCACTCAGGACGAATTAGAGGCAGAAAGGCTTAGCTCATGGCTTGATAGTCTCAACAGACAGAGGCAGGAGATTGAAGAGGAAATCTATTACGAGGCAATGGAGCTACTCAGGGATAAATATAATGAGATTCCGGATGTAATAGTACTCTATAAGGAAGGATGGCATCCTGGAGTGGTAGGGATTATTGCCTCAAAGATTCAGGAAGAATTTTTCCGACCTGCCTTTATCTTTTCTGTGAAGGATGGTGTGGCCATTGGTTCTGTGAGGAGCATACCTCATGTGGATATAATTAAGATTCTGGATTCTCTTGAAAGATTTTTAATAAGATATGGTGGGCACAGTCAGGCAGCTGGATTGAGCCTTTATGAAAAGGATATTAACATGTTTGAGCTCTCCGTACAGGAGAAGGTAAGGGAAATCCTTAAGGGTGAAAGACCGATACCTATCCTGAAGATAGATGCGGAGGTTCGGTTTAATGAGATAAATTTTTCTCTTCTTAAAGAATTAGAAAACCTTGAACCCCTTGGGTATGGCAATGAAGAGCCTATTCTTGGTGCAAGGGAGATACATCCTGTGGAGTCAAGGATTGTAGGAGATGGTCATCTTAAGCTCAAACTCCGACAGGAGGGTAACGAATTTGATGTAATAGGCTTTAAGATGGCAGAGATGATAGAGCTTACATCAGAACCAGTTGATATAGCCTTCCTTCCCAGGATAAACGAATTTAATGGTAAGAAAAAAATCCAGCTCAAGATAAGGGCGATACGGAAATCAGAAGTCAGACCCCAGCCTTAAGCCTATAGCCTAAAGCCTGCTGGTAGCTGTTATAATAAATTATGGCTGAAGTAATATCCATTGCATCCCTCATAAAAAAGGTCCTTTCCTATAATCCGCAGGCAGATGTAGAATTGATAAAAAAGGCATACATCTTCTCTCGAGAGGCCCATTGCAGTCAGAAGAGGATAGAGGGTACTCCCTATATAAGCCATCCACTTGCCGTTGCTGATATACTTGCTGACATGCGGATGGATGTCCTCACCATTGCAGCTGGACTACTTCATGACACCATAGAGGATACGGGTGCAACAAAGGAAGAAATAGAGGATATGTTTGGCGGAGAGATTGCCTTTCTTGTAGATAGTCTTACAAAACTTTCAAAACTTCAATTTAAGACAAAACAGGAGGCACAGGCTGAAAACTTCAGGAAGATGCTTCTTGCAGTTGCA
>DAISHO010000248.1:0-3566 GCA_036822495.1 Thermodesulfovibrionales bacterium | reverse complement strand
TTCAGTTACCTCAAACCAGGCACTTACACCATTAAAACCTCTAAGGCAGGTTACATATTCCCGGATACTGGGGTTACCGTAGGTCCTAACCAGACAGTGACTATTCAGGCTCAGTAAAGATTTTCAGGCCCTGGCATGTGCCAGGGCCTGAACTTTTAAAAAAGGAGAGAACAAAACAATGAAGATAAATATTTTAATTATATGTCTTATATTTTTGATCTCATGCAACGATAAGGGAATAAGTTCTGGCATATCAGATAAGGATATCAAAAATAGTATTGAGGAATCAAAAAGGCTCGTTGTTGCCAGGGTGAACGGAGCCGGGATTACAATGTACTCCCTTATAAGAGAGATGAACCTGATAGCCCCAAAATATTTGAAGGGCAATAAACCTTCTCTTGAACTTACGGAAAGGATAAAAGAGCTCGCCCTTCAGAGACTCATTACAAAGGAGCTTTTCATACAGGACGCCATAAGGCAGAATATAAAGATTCCTGAGGAAAGGATCGATGCTGTTATAGATAATATCAAAAAATTATATGGTTCTAAAGAGGCCTATGAAAACTATCTTAAGGAAAGGGGTTTAAATGAAAAGGAACTCAGAAGAGAGATAGGGCGTAGCCATCTCTTTGAATTATATACTGCAAGATTCGTTTATGAGAAGATCAGACCTGACCAGAAGGCAATAGAGGAGAGGTATAAGACAATGAAAAAAGAATTCAGGGGCTTTGGAAAGTTTCCAAGTCTCCAAGAGGCAAGGCCCTATATAGAAAGGCTTATAAGGACTGAAGAGGGTGAGAAGATAATCAGACAGATTGACGAGATGCTCAGAAGCAAGGCAAAAATAGAGATATTGCTTCCCTTAAAGGGGTGAAATCACCCATTAAAGGGTGAAATAAACCATCTTCCAGATTTATCCTCAAAAAATTTATTTAAAAATAAATTGACTCTATCTGGCATATTAATTGCTTTTATTTGTATGGATACCCTGAACTGACAGGCAAAGGAGGTGAGAGCAAATTTTAATTATTTATTGAAAGCTCTAAAAAATCCTTAAAATGGAGGTGAAGTATGAGAAGATGTATATTTGTCCTGCTATTAATAGCAGGACTTTGGCTTACAGTAACAGAATCATTTTCAGCCCATCCCTTTAATGTGGTTCTGAAGGATAGTAACGGTAACACAATACTTCCAGGCACAAACATCCCCTACAGCCCGAAAACAACCTGCGGTACAGGACAATGTCATGACACAATAGCCCTCAGATATGGAATAAACAACATCTATGAACACGGTGTTTTGTCTGTCCAAAAGGACCACGGCTCAGGCTCTCCATCCTATGGAAATCCCTATGAGGTTCTCTATCCTGAACATGGTGTATCAGCAGGTTTTCATTTCCAGCAGGGAAGGTCATCTCCATGGGATGATACCCAGAGAAGTTACTATGGCCTTGCGTCCTTCACAAGCTCACCTGGAATGTATGGAAAGTATTGACCTCCCTCAAACCGCCAGTTGGCGGACCTTACAGAAAGTTCACCTGCAAAATTTGATATGAGCAGCTACGAATTTGCAAATGGAAATTGTGGATGGTGTCATCCAGGTGGTGGTGCCCTTGAATATGACAGATCAGGCTTCAGGTACGACGACAGACCAAGTGGTTTGATACCTGGTGGAACCTCAAATCCACAGAAAGACATTAATAAAGGTGATTACTATACCTTTGTCCCTGGCACAGGGATTGTTTCAAGGGTAAGTCAATGGAGCACCAATGGTGTAGCAGAGGTTGATTGCCTTATGTGCCATCTTGATTATACTCAGGCTGGAAGGTATGCAAATCTCGAAAGGAACTACACTGTTGCTGAACCACCCTCACCTCCTGCAGTACCTGATGACCCAAAAACCCTTAAGGGCCTTAAATACTCAGCAACTATTGGTCTCGCAAGGACAGGTCTCCTGACAAACATAACCATTGGCTCACCAAATGTGAATCCGGACCTCTCAAACTGGCAATGGTCAAACACTACTATTCCTGCATCATGGATTACAAAGACACCACCAAAGGAAAACTGCAGTCAATGCCACTTCCCTGACAGGAGCTGGTTTGGTCCTTCAGGTTCTGCAAACAGAGGACCTTCTGATAAACCCCTTGGCTTTACAACCTATCAAAAGAGGGTTCCTGCGGGAATAGTAACAGATGATGATGAGATATCAGGTGTTGGTGGAAAGGATGGAAAGAATGATGTTGCCTGGGATAATGTAAACGGAAGGGTTGAAGGTGGAAAGAGAGGAGAATCAATCAATGACCCCAATAACCCTGATGCCCACATGGACAAAGGCTTTGTATGCGCTACCTGCCACTATACCCTTGGAGATGAACAGGGGCAGAACTTTGGTCCAAAAAGGGATAGTCAGGGGAATATAATAGCACCAGAGGTAAATATCAAAAAGATTGACCACCAGTTTGCCAAAGGTGATGCCTTTCAGGATACAAAAGGCATGGACCAACTTGATTATACTGTCACCTGTGAGAGCTGTCATATAACAAAGACCCATCCTAATGCTGGTAATGCACCAACACCAAACCATGAAGGTTTTCCATCTATTCATTTTGTGAAGATCCATTGCAAGACCTGCCATATACCTATATTAAATGGTCCTGTAAAGCAGCTTATTGCTGATTTTTCAGCAGGACCTTTCAGGGGATTTGCCAGGACCCAGACCATAGAGATGCCATCAACAGGAATAGGCCTCAAACCCCTTAAAGCGTGGCAGAAAAGGGAGGACGGAATAAAGCTCGTGCCCCATGGCACAATGGCAGCAAGTGTATGGATTGATGGATCTCCATTAAAGCCCACTTTCCAGAGATATGCCAGAGCAGTAGCAGTTAACTATAGGGCCTCTATTGGAGATCAGAATGGAGATGGTGTTTATGACTGGCCTATTAACAGGCCCCATGACGGAGGCACAAGAATAGCCCATATTGTAAATGACCCCGCTGAGATTGCAGGTTTTGTGGCAAGACTTAATAACCCGACTGCCTACGGAATCAGTGGAGTCCCCTCCATTTCTGATCCGATACTTAACCTTTACAATGTGGTCTTCAGCATCAGCCACAATGTCCAGCCTATAACAAGGGATGTCCAGGGCAAACCCATACCAGGCCCTTCGAAGACCTATACATTTATGAAGGCTGATGGAACAACAGGGCAATTCAGCAGAAATACAGGACCCCTTGGGATAAATGGCTGTGTTGAGTGCCACTCAAGCTCAGACCCTGATTCAAAGAACTACAGCCCTCTATCAGTCGGATTCTTTAACATGGATTATGTCCTTTATCTAAATTCAGCAAGACTATACCAGACCTGCACAGACAATAGTGGCCAAATTGATGACACCTGCACAACAGGAAAAAAGAGGGTCAGGTATGTCCTGAATTACAAAAAATCTGATGGAAGTTCCAATAATATTGACCTTGGTGAAAGGGCAGGTCATGGTGAGCCAGTTCCAAATACTGTTAACCAGGCAGAGGTAATGGGATATACTGCCTCTGAAATAGTCATGCTCAC
>DAISHO010000247.1:0-3568 GCA_036822495.1 Thermodesulfovibrionales bacterium | reverse complement strand
ATAGGCTTTAGGCTTCAGGCGTTAGGATATTAGAAAAAATTCTGTAGCCTATAGCCTGAAGCCTTAAGCCTATCTTAGGCCCTTATTTCTTCTGAATATAAAGCTCCCAGTAGCCCTTATCCTCAAGCTTTACTGACTCAAAGGCATAGCCTTGCTTTTCAGCAAACCTTGGGATTGAATCCTCAGCAGAAGCAGGTGCATCACAGAGTATCTTAAGTATCCCGCCAGAAGGAAGTTTCTCAAGGGCCTTTTTTGTCATAACAAGTGGGTAGGGGCATACCCTTCCAAGGACATCCAGTACCTCAGTTGGTGTTTGGTCTTTTAATGCCATGGTATCCTCCTTTTATTAAAAGTATAAAAGGTGATTTGCACCCTCTATAGCCTTTTTTATTGTTTCGAATGGTACAACCTGTATCTTTTTTTCTGCACCCATGTCCTCTGCATCAACTATCATATCTTCAGAGATACCAAATTTCTGAAGGTCTTCCTTGCAGACATAGACATCCAGGTCAACGAGCAGGCAGTTTTTGAGATGTGTCTCTGTACTGGTAATACCATAGAGTTCCATGGCCTTCTGGCCTTTTATACAGTTTAACACCCCATCACCCACATAGCATAGAGCAGGTGTGACTGTCTGACCTTCCTCAAGCAATATCTCAACTGTCTGGTAGGCCATGGCATGAGTTGCAGCGAGCTTTGGATTTTCTGACTTGTAAGGTGGTTTTGTAACTATAAAGGCAAGTTTTACATCAGCCATCACTCACCTCCAATATGCAGGACCCTGTCGGATCCATGAATTTTTGCCAGATACCAGTGCATGGCATTCCACTGAACACCCTCGATTGCATCAGGTTTCTGGATACCTCTTGCAAGGGAGCAGGCCTCACAGGTACATACCTCAAGACCTTTTTCCATTAACTTTCTCAGTGGTGTCTCACCGTGGGAGTAATCTTTGAGATGTTTTTGGTTCTTTTTTGGTGAGCCCGATGCATTTCCTGAAAACCAGAGATTTACCTTGTGACCTTTCTGGAGTGCTGCCTCTGCAAGCTTTAAGGCAAAGTCATAATTCATTGAGCCAACAAGGGCTGAGAATATTCCTATGCTTAATGTTCCCATGGTTTTTCCTCCTACATCCATATAAGTTTTTCATATTCATTGAATATTAAATCAACTACATCACCATAACTAACAGGCTTAACGCGCTCATCGAGATGGTTTGTGCTTAGCCCCCTGGTCTCAAGGTCTTCTTTGAGGACATAAAAATCTGCCTTCATATTTAGCAGAGATGAGGCCTGACCTTTTTCTTTAATAGCTGCATGGTAGACACCATTTCCAACCAGTATGATGCCAAGCTTCTGAGGAGTAAGTCTCTCGATTATACTCGTGTCAGCCCTGTATTCGCTTAGGAATACACCAAGTTTCATCTTACACCTCCCTTTTACTCTTGCCAGTTGGTATATAACTACCAAATGTGGCAAGATTACTTTTATCTCTGGCCGATGGCCAAAAAATTCCTTTTCAATAAATGAAGTATCTTGTTATTTTATAATCTTATAATTTAGAGATTTCTCTTTTTTCAGGTAAACCTTTATACCATGTAATAACAAGAGTTGTCAAGACCGCAACTGTTACCTCGCCAATAAGCATGATGCAGTCTTATTATCCCGTTGCTATATTATGACTTTTTGATATAATCTTATCAAAGATATATGAGACTTGATATAGAATTCCATATCGGGGATAGACAAAAACCTATCATAATCTTTATACATGGCCTTGGTATGGATAAAAATCTATGGTGCTCTCCATGTGAGGCAAGGATAGGTGGAGGCCTTTTCCCCTTTAGTCTATTGAGCAGAAAAAGGCCTGACGAGTTTATCTTGAAAGATCCACCTCCTATAATGCCTGAAATCCTGACCACTGGAACTCCTCAATCATGGCTTACTACTTCCTATCATGACCTGAGGGAGGATGGATATACAGTGGTGACATGGTCTCAGAGAAGACCTGTTGGGCCAGTAGCGATAGCCGTTAAAGAGCTGGCAACGGTTATTAAATTTATAAGTTCACTTGATGTACAGAAGAAGGGCTCTTTTGATAATCAGATAATACTTATCGGACACAGCAGGGGAGGTTTAATTGCAAGAAAGTATATCGAACTTTATGGTAACAAAGGGATTAGTGCACTTATAACAATAGCCACTCCTCATCATGGAAGCACCATGGCAAAATGGGTAGGGCACATTTCAATGATTGTCTCTATCCTTAAACCTTTTCTGAAACATCTGCCAGAGGGAAGGATATCAAAGGCAATCAAAAGGATTTCCGATTTTTTTAGAAGTGAGGCCATAAAGGAATTGCTTCCCGATTCTTCTTTTATAAAATCCCTTCAACCTATCAGAAATATAAAATGTTATTCTATTGCAGGTACAGACCCGCACATCTTCAGTTTATATAGATGGGATATTAAGAAGGATGAAGGTGCCTTTGTTGTAAGACCCGAAGAGTTTTTTTCCTATCCTGAATCTCTTATCAGGCTACTTCCTGACAGGCTTGTTCCTTCTGAATGGAGGTCTGGAGCGGGAGATGGACTGGTAAGTCTTGAGAGCGCAAGATTTGGTAGCAGATGTTACGAACTAAAATTAAACCATGCTAATATCTTAACTGATAAAGAGGCCAGGGCTTTTATCAGAGAGATAGTAAAGGATTTAAAATGAAAATATATATTATTATTTCCTTCATTTTTTTAATCCTTGTAATTTTAAACGCTTTTTTACTATATTTGTTAACAAGGGAGAGAGATAAGTTAAGTACCTTATCGAAATCCAATCAATCTCGAGAGAAACTTATATCGTTTTTTAATGAACTTGCAAATCTTTTTGTTAGATATAATAAAAATAGACATGAAAGGATAAACAATTTTCTTGAGATTATCAGAACATACTATAACTGCGAATCTGCAGGAATTATTCTTATAAATGGAATAAAGAGAACATTCAGTATTAAAGATATATTTATTTCAGGTGATATTAATGGTCTTAAAGGTGTAGAAAATATAAATGTGGCTATCCATGAATATCTTAAAATTGTTGCCGAGAAAAATCATCCCTTAAGGATAGAGTCTGCAGGAAACATAAAGAATATGATAATCATTCCGATCAACCATGGAAATTCCATGACCGGAGCCATGTTTTTATTGAATAAAACAAACGATAACTTCTCCCAGGAAGATGAAGACAATCTGATTTCTGCGGCCTCTTATGCCACTGCAATATTGGAGAGCCTCGACCTTTCAAAGAGACTGGAAGAATTCAGTCAGCTTGATGTGCTGACAGGTCTTCAAAACCATAGGGTTTTTATGGAAAGACTCGCTCTCGAGATTGAAAGGGCAAAGAGATTTAACAGGGAATTCTCAATAGTGATAATAGATGTTGACAATTTTACAAAATTTAATGAAACAGTTGAGATGGCAATAAACTTAGGAATTGATCCGAGAAAATCAGATCAGGTTGTAAGAAATAGTGTGGTTTTACCTCATGGAACAGGTAAGGAAGTAAGAGTTTTGGTT